>NZ_JBFUHV010000100.1:0-31899 GCF_056402215.1 Rhodococcus sp. P4_B6
AGTTCGTTGTGCAACTTGTGGACGGCATAGATACCGCCGAATCCGGCACCGATGACGACGGCGTCAACGATCTGGGGTGTGGTTCGGAAAGTCATGGCGAACTCCTGTGTCGTTCCGATGCAGAGAAGAAAAGGATGAAAGAAATTGGGGCGGAGCGGCACTGCGCGATTGCTGGGTCAGACGGTCGATTTCTCTTCCGCGTTCTGTGCCCTACCCGCCGCGGCAGTCGTAATGTGATAGCCGCCACCGCGTTTGGATCAAGGATAAAAGCAAGGTCCAGCACAACTGCGTTCCAATGTGAAACACCTTGTGGAAACTTCTGCGCGCGATCGGGCGCGACAGAATCAAGGGCGCGTTGTGGGCAGTATGCGGAAACAACGCCCGTGCCACGAAGATCCTGGGCCGAATGAACAGACCCCCGGACAGTGGATCGTCGGGGGTCTGTTCATTCAGGAGTTCTCGGTGGGCTAGCTCATCGTTGCGTCTGCAGGGCGTGCTGCAGGGGTGGCAGGTTGGGACGAGCTCAGTTGACCGATCAGCTCTTCAGCTCTCGGACCGCCGAGGAATTCTGCCGGGGTCTTCGACGTCTCGCGCATTCCGATAACCGCGATCGCACCGATTCCGGTGGCGATCGCACCGAAGAATGCGACCGGAAGCCAGCCCGACGGGCCCGCGCCGAGGAGCACGGCGGCGATCAATGGAGCGAATCCTGCAAGAAGGTTCCCGAGCTGGTTGCTCACAGCCATGCCGGTGAATCGCACGGGTGCCGGGAACTGCTCGGCGAAGAACGACGTCCACACGCCGTTGTAGCAGCTGAAGAACAGCGACATGTTGACGAACGCGAAGATCGCGATCAGCATGACATTCGCCGTCGAAATCGCCCACAGGTAGGGGAAGATGCTGAGCGCACCGCCGACAGCGCCGATCAGCATCGTTCGCTTCCGGCCGATGACGTCGGAGAGGTAGCCGGCTGCCGGGATGCCGATGATCGACAGGGCTATCGACCCGGAGATGATGGCGAGCATCGTGCCCCGCTCCACCCCGACCGAGGTGGCGTACGAAAGGCTGAACACGGCGAACAGCGTTTGCATCGACGCCATCAGTGATGCTCCGGCGACTCGGATCACGTCGCGCCAGTGATGCGTAATCACGTCGTTCAGCGGTCGCTTCCGGACCTGATCTTCCTGTCGCGCTTCGGTGAAGGCCGGAGTTTCGTCGAGATGGCTTCGCACGTAGTAGGTGATGACGACGACTACGGCACTGAGCCAGAAGGGAATTCGCCAGCCCCAGGTGTAGAGTGCGTCGTGGGGCAGCATCGCGATCGGGAGGAACACGACGGTGGCCAGTGAGCAGCCGACGGCGTAGCCGACCATGACGAAACTGGTGAAGAACCCCCGGCGTCCGACCGGGGAATGCTCGACGGTCAGCGTCGATGCGCCTGCCGATTCGGCACCGGCGGAGAATCCTTGAACGACGCGGAGGGCGACCAGCAGCACCGGGGCGACCAGGCCCAGCTGGTCATACGTCGGAAGGCACCCGATGGCAAAGGACGCGACGCCCATCATCACGACGGTGGCCAGCATGACGCGTTTGCGGCCGAGCCGGTCGCCGAAGTGTCCCATCACCACAGCGCCGACCGGGCGGGCGACGTACCCCACGGCGAAGGTGGCGAACGATGCGATGAGCGCGACGGTGGGGTCGCCGGAGGGGAAGAACAGCACGTTGAAGACCAAGGCGGCTGCGGCGCCGTATACGAAGAAGTCGTAGTACTCCAGCGCGCTGCCGAGGAGCGCGGCCGTCGCCGCGCGACGGGGAGTCATCGCGGGCGGCGACGAGGTCGTGCTTGTCATGTGTTTCTCCTGAAGCAGGCTCAGTGGTAGCAGGGCGGGGGCCGAGGATGTTTGTGACCCTTGGCATCGGCGGGGCGACCTTGTGACGGCCGCCACGGCGTGTGGATCAAACGTAAGAGAATGTTCCAACCCACCTGTGTTCCGATGTGAAACACCTCTTGCCCTACCAGGTCGATATTCCGAAGGCCGCCGATCGGCGTTTCCGGTCGGTACCCCTGGTATCGGTCGCGGGGATACTCTGGGATCACCCGCCCGCCGACGACGGGATTACTCGAGCCTGGCACCGGTGTGGTGACGCCGACCGGGATGGGGTGTGCGATGGCCGAATTCGACCCGTTTGCCACCCAGCGTGACAACGCCGGGGACATAACGGCAGAGCTGGAAGCCGCCGGATTCACCGATCTCGAAGAAATCGGCCGCGGAGGGTTTGGCGTCGTCTACCGATGTCGTCAGCCGCATTTGGACCGCACGGTGGCGGTCAAGGTACTCGCCGCGGACCCGGCGCCAGAGGATCTGGAGCGGTTCCTGCGCGAGCAACGGGCGATGGGCCGGCTGTCCGGGCATCCCCACATCGTCACCGTTCTGCAGGTGGGCACCACCGCGGCGGGCCGCCCTTACCTCGTGATGCCGTATCACCGGTACGGCTCGCTCGACGCCACGATCCGCCGCACCGGCCCCCTGAACTGGGCCGATACGCTGAATCTGGGGATCGCGTTGGCCGGGGCTCTCGAGACCGCCCATCGGGCCGGGATCGTGCACCGCGACGTCAAACCGGCGAACATCTTGCTGACCGAGTACGGCGACGCGCAGCTGGCCGATTTCGGCATCGCCCGGATTTCCGGGGGTTTCGAGACCGGTACCGGTGTGATCACTGGTTCGCCGGCGTTCACCGCCCCCGAGGTCCTCGCCGGGCAGAGCCCCACCCCGGCGTCCGACATCTACAGCCTGGGCGCGAGTTTGTTCTGTGCACTTACCGGGCACGCAGCGTTCGAGCGCCGCAGCGGTGAGCAACTCGTGGCCCAGTTCGTGCGGATCACCACCGAGCCGGTGCCGGATCTGCGGGATCCGGCCATTCCCGCTGCGGTGACGGCGGTGATCGGGCACGCCATGGCCGCCGAACCGACGGCTCGCCCACACACTGCGGCTGAGTTCGGGGACGAGTTGCGCGACACTCAGGCCCGGGCCGGAGCACTCGCCGACGTGCCCACGGTCGCGCCGGAATCGGTGCCCGTGCCGACCGAGACACCCGCCGGCACGCAACGTGTGCGGCGTGCGCCGCCGACTCCGGCGACGAAATTCCGGCCACCCACCGCACCGAAGGCCCTGGTGCGCCGGGCACGGCTGCTCGAGGCTCTGCGGGCCGCGAGGCGGCGCCGACTGGTACTCATCCATGCGCCCGCCGGGTACGGCAAGTCCACCCTTGCCGCCCAGTGGCGCGAGGTGCTCGTCGCCGGAGGCACTGCGGTGGCGTGGCTCTCCGTCGACAACGACGACAACAACCTCGTGTGGTTTCTCGCGCACCTGATCGAGGCGATCCGGCGTGTGCAGCCCACCCTGGGTCACGATCTCGGTCAGGTACTGGAGGACCGCGGGGCCGACGCCGACCGCTACGTGCTGACCTCACTGGTCGACGAGGTGCACGACCGAGGGCTGCCGGTGGCGGTGATGATCGACGATTGGCACCGGGTCACCGATTCCGCGACCCTCGCCGCCCTGGGCTACCTGCTCGACAACGGCTGCCACCACCTTCAGCTCATCGTCACCAGCCGGACCCGATCCGGACTGCCGCTCGGCCGAATGAAGGTTCGCGACGAACTGGTCGAGGTCACCGCCACGGACCTACGTTTCGACCTGGACGAATCCACCCGGTTTCTCGTCGACGTGAACGGACTCGCGCTCGCCGATTCCGAACTCGCCGCGCTGACAACTTCCACCGACGGGTGGGTGGCCGCTCTGCAGCTTGCGTCCCTGTCGCTCCGCGGCCGATCCGATGCGGGCGAATTGATCGCCCACCTGTCCGGGCGACATCACGCCATCGGAGAGTTCCTTGCCGAGAATGTGCTGAGCGCACTCGAACCCGAACTTCTCGACTTCCTGATGGCCACCTCGATTCCGGAACGAATCTGCGGCGACCTCGCGGGGGTCCTTGCCGACACGACCCGCGGGCAGGCACTGCTCGAGGAGGTCGAAGAGCGGGATCTGTTCCTGCGCAGCCTCGACGACGACCGGGACTGGTTCCGCTATCACCATCTGTTCGCCGAGTTTCTCCGACGCCGGCTCGAGCGCGATGCACCCGAGCAACTCGCACGGTTGCACCGGAGAGCGTCGGACTGGTTCGCCGACCATCACGCGCTCGGCGAGGCAGTCGATCATGCGCTGGCCGCCGGCGATGACGACCGTGCCGTGGACCTGATCGAGTCGCACGCGATGAACCTGATCGAAAGCTCGAAGATGGGGACGGTCCTCGCTCTGGTCGCGAAACTTCCCGCACTGCTCGCACAGAACCGGGCCCGGCTCCAGCTGATCGTGGCGTGGGCCAACGTCCTGCTGCACCGGCTCGAGCCGATGCAGGCCGCCCTGGCGCGGGTCGAGGCTGCCCTCGACGAGCACACCCTGACCGAGGCGCAGGTGATCGATCTGCGGGTGGAGGCGGCAGTCATCGCCGATGTCGGTCGGTGCCACGCCGACGTCATCGACGGGGCCGGCGAGCAGGTCCGCGAATGTTTGACACGGCCGAACACCCTGCCGCCCTTCGTCGTCGCCGCGGCAGCCGACGTCACTTCCTTCGCCGACATCTGCACTTTCGACTTCGACGCCGCCCGTCGACTGCAGAACTGGGCACGGCCCTACCACCAGCAGACCCGCGGCCCGCACTTCGGGATGATCGGGCACTGTTTCGCCGGTATCGCCGCCAACGAACTCCTCGACATCACCGCCGCCGAGGATCACTTCCGGGCCGCCTGGGACCTCGCCGTTTCCACCGTCGGTGTCCACTCGTATGCGGCACAGCTGTCCGGGGCCCTGCTCGGTGACCTGCTGTATCAGCAGGGCACGATCGATGAGGCCGAGCGCCTGCTGGATGCCAGTTACCGCCTCGGCGCCGAGGGCGGCGTCGTGGATTTCATGCTCGCCAGTTACGGCACCGGAGCCCGGATCAAGGCCCTGCGCGGTGACATGCCCGCGGCCGCGCAGCGGTTGGACGAGGGCGCCGACACCGCCCGGAAGTTGTCACTGCCGCGGCTCGCCGCGCGGATCGACAACGAGCGGATTCGCTGCGGATGGGAACCGGGCACCGAATTCCACTCTCGGACAGAGCGGTCGACGCCCGGAAACCAACCCACCGTCATCGGCAGACGAACGACCGAAATCGACGAAGACTCCCAGATCCGGCTGCTCCTGACCGCCCACGCCTACGCCCAAGCCTGCACCCGAGTCGAGGCGGTGGTGCGGACACTCGAAACAGCGCGGCGACCGCGGGCCCTCCTCGAGGCGAGGATGCTGCACGCCCAGTGCCTGGCCGCCGCGGGAAGGGTCATGGACGCGAAACAAGTCCTCATTCCCGTTGCCGCCGACTGCGCCGAATACGGCCTGCCCCGACTGGTTGCCGACGGCGGCGAACTCGTCACCGCACTCCTCACCGGGATCGCCGACGATCAACGCCACGGCCGCTGGCGGCCCGAATGGCCGTCCATCCCGGAGTCCTTCCTTACCCAGACGCACCCGCACTAGCGTCGCGGAGTGCGCCTCTCACCGAAGAAACGCATGTGGCGGGCCGGTCAGCGCTGTTACTGCACGGCCGAAACCTCGGGGAGTGAGGGCAGCGGCCGGGATGCGACGTCCCGTGCCTCGTCCGGGGCGACGCCGACCATGCACAGCATCGCCTGGGCGAAGACTTCGTCGGTGCGGTCCTGTGCCGGCGCTGACACCACGTGATGGAGGGTCGACAGCAGAGCGCCGAATACGCTCGCCGTGGCTATCTCGACATCGGGAATCGTGAAGCTTCCGCTGTCCACGCCCTTGCGCAGGTCGCGCGCGGCCCGGGGGCCGAGGATGTCGATCAGCTTGGGGTGGGCCACGCCGAGGCGCACCACGAACCACCCCCACAGGGGACTGATCGCATGGCGCACGAGGTGCCGCACCGACGAGGAAACACCTCGGCGGCGCCGGGCAGCCTCGGCGACCGCTCCTGGGCGCGAGCGCATTTCGACATCGTCCTGGCGCCTGCGGGCGTCTGACGTCCGATCCCGGATCAGCGGACCGCGTTGCCGAGGTCGACCGTGCTCACGTCGACCTCCAGCGGGATGATGTCGCTGCGCACCCAGGTTTCGTAGACGTCGTACCGGAGACCTTCGGGCGTCCAGGACGTCGAGCGGATGCACAACATGGGTTCGTTCTCGTCGATCGTCAGCGCCTCGGCGATCTCCGGCGTCGGCCTGGCGGCGCGGATGATGCGATTGGCGCCGCCCAGGCTGAATCCCGCGTTCGTCAGCAGTGTCGTCAGCGACGCCTCGCCGGCGAGCACGTCGGTCGCGGACGCCAGGACCGGAGTCAGGATCGGCGGGCTGTAATTGGTACTGAACAGTGCGGGCGTGCCGTCGAGGGAGCGAACCCGCACCAACTCGAAACCCACTGTCTCGCTCGGCAGATTCAGCGCCTGGCAGACGTGGTCGGGAAACGTGGCAGTTCCCGAGCGCAGCACCCGGGTGCTTACCGACCGGTTCTGGTGGCCCATCGCATTCTCGAGGAAGCCTTCCTTGCCCTGGATGACCCAACCGGTGCCGTCCTTGGGGGCGCTGGCGAACACTCCGCGGTTCGGGATTCGCTGAGCGACCCCGCGAGATTCCAGGAACTGCAGAGCCTGACGGACGGTGGCCCGCGACAGTTCGAACTGGACGGAAAGCTCGTTCTCGCTGGGCAGCTTGGCTCCGCGGGCGATGGCCCCCGACGAGATCCGACCCTCCAGCACGGACGCCAGCTGCTGGTAGTACGGCACAACCGACTGCCGATCGATCGAACCCTCGGTACTCGTAGTCACGGAGCGGCTCCTTTCGGCTCACTGATGTCTCGATCGTAGGTGTTGAACGGCCAGGCGTTGTCCACGACCTTGCCCCTTGTCCATTCGCGACCCACCCAATAGAGTATGGATTGTACGTATGATACGTACAATCCTATTCGACAGGATCAAGGGCCTCGAAACCCCCTCCGCACCGTTCGCCGCCTGGGCCGACACCGACGTCACCGGATTCATGATGACCCCCGGACAGGTCAAACAAACCGAAAAATTCTTCGCCGAACACCCACACCTGAGCCGYGTACTCACCATCGACACCTACTACGACGTCACCACCCTCGACGGCGGCGGCTCCCACGAACTGATCACCACCGTCGAAGAAGCCGTCCGCATRGGCGTCGACGCCGTCAAAATGCTCTTCCCCTGGAACATCTCCCGCAGCGAACGCGCCACCATGTGCGCCCGCGTCGGCAAGATCGTCACCGCCTGCGACGCCTGGGACATCCCCCTCGTCCTCGAACCGGTCATCATGGGCGCACCCCGCACCGACGACGTCGTCRTCSAAGARGARAAGGTCGCCCGCATCGCCTACGACCTCGGCGCCCACATCATCAAGATCGCCTTCCCCGGCGAGGAACGCACCGCCCGCCTCGTCGACGAACTCCGCGTCCCCCTCGTCATCGCCGGCGGACCCCTCGCCGGCGACGTCGACGACACCGTCGACGCCATCGGGCAGACCCTGCGCGCCGGCGCCCGCGGAATCATCGTCGGCCGCAACATCTGGCAACGCGAACGCAGCGAAGGCGAACGCGTACTGAAGGAGATCGGCACCCTGACCCGGGGCGTCAGCTTCACGTCCTGAGCGGGTGAACGGCAGCGGCGGACGCGTCGGCGAGCATGCCCGGCTCGCCGTCGCCGCCGGCCATATGTCTTGACAAATAGGGATACTAGAACGTACTAGTTGTGTACGACGTCTCCCGACAGGAAGTGCACAGCGATGAAAATCGGACTACTCACCGACTCGGTCAGCCATCTGCCCTTCGACGCTGCACTGGACCTGGCGCGCACCCACGGACTGTCGTCCGTCGAGGTCGCCACGGGAAACTGGTCGGAGAGTCCGCATGCCGATCTACCCGCCCTCGTGTCGTCCGACGGGGCGAGGGAGGAGTTCCTCGGCAAGATCACGTCCCGCGGTCTGACCCTCAGCGCTCTCACCGCCAACGGCAACCAACTCCACCCCGTCACCGGGGAGCGGCAGGCCGAAGTCGTCCGCGACACCATCACGGTGGCCAGTGCGCTCGGAGTCCCGACAGTGGTCCTCATGTCGGGATTGCCGGGCGCCGAGGGTGACTCGTCGCCCAACTGGATCACCACGTCCTGGCCGCCGGAGAACTTGGACATCCTCGCCTACCAATGGCAGGAGGTGGCAATTCCGTACTGGAAGGAACTCGCCGCCTTCGCGCGCGACGCGAACGTGCGTCTTGCCGTCGAAGCCTGTGGCGCCCAACTCGTCCACAACGCGTCGACCCTGCACCGGCTGATCGACAGCGCCGGGGCCGACGTCGTCGGCGCCAATCTCGACCCCTCACACCTCATGTGGATGGGCGCAGACATCCCCGCCGTCATCCGATCCCTCGGCGAGTCCATCTTCCACGTCCACGCCAAGGACATCCGGATCAACCGGTGGAACGCCGACAACGACGGACTGCTCGACACCGTTCCGATCACCACCCCGCACGACCGCGCATGGAACTACGTCACCCTCGGCCTGGGACATCCGGACGGGCAGCAGTTCTGGGCCGACTTCGTCTACAACCTCCGGTCCGTCGGCTACGACGGCACGCTCAACATCGAGCACGAGGACGCGCTCGTCAGTTCGATCGAGGGCGTAGGCCGGGCGGCCGAATTGCTGAACCAGGTGGTGCTCACCGAAACCCCCGACTGGACACCCGCCCGCGTGTAGGTGGACAACCGTATAGACGGACCGCGCGTTCGCCAGGTAACCCTTACTCTATGAGCGACAACGGCGCGGACAGTCGACCCGCACAGGTTCGGGCGCCGTGGGAAACCGGGACACCTAGGAGCGCGACCATGCCGCTGGCACCGTTCGACCCCATCACCGCGATCTACACACCGGCGCACGCCTGGATGTACGAGACCATCGTGGCACCGGCCGTCTACCGCTCACGCCGCGTCATCGACGAGTACTTCCTGCCGCATCTCCCCCCGAACGCCCGCATTCTGGACGTCGGATCGGGTGGGGCGCTGTTCACCAAGTACATCGCCGACCAGCGCCCCGACGTGCACATTCTGGGCCTCGATCTGTCGCAGGCGCAGATCAAGCGCGCCACCAAACGCATGCGCAGCTACGGCGACCGGGTGCGCTTCGACGTGGGCGACGCCACGAAGCTCGACTTCGCCGATCAGACATTCGACGGCGTGATCAGCTACGGCTCCATCAAGCACTGGTCGTCGCGCGAGGCCGGCCTCGCCGAGTGCGTGCGCGTCCTGAAGCCGGGCGGACCGCTGCTGATCACGGATGCGGACCGCAGCACGAGGTTCGAGGACGCCGAGAAGTTCGTCGAGGACTACAAGGCGCCGCGCATTCTCGGTCCGGTCAACCTGGCGATCTTCCACACCTGGATTGCCGGGCGCTCGATCAGTCTCGACGAGGCGCGTGACCTCGCGGACCGGATCGAGCTCGACGACGCGACCGTAGCGCGCATCACCGACATGCCGCTCGTCATGATTTCCGGTCGCCGGCCTGCGTGAACGTCACGGCCGGTCGCCTGCCCGGGCCGGCAGTGACGCGATTCCGCTGACGAATGCGGAGAGCAGCAGCTCCGGCTCGCCCACCGCGTGGAGTCCGGGGTGGGCGGCGAACAGTTCCTCGAGCATGACCCGCAGTTCCAG
This sequence comes from Rhodococcus sp. P4_B6, assembly GCF_056402215.1. Lineage (NCBI taxonomy): Bacteria > Bacillati > Actinomycetota > Actinomycetes > Mycobacteriales > Nocardiaceae > Rhodococcus > Rhodococcus sp. P4_B6. Next base: position 9,775 of record NZ_JBFUHV010000100.1, read on the forward strand.
CTTTGCGAGGTTCACGCCCAGGCAGTGGTGGATGTCTTTCGCACCGAAACCGAGCTGCTTGCCCGCGTTCGGGCGGGTGATGTCGAACCGGTCCGGATCGTAGAAGACGCGCTCGTCGTGGTTCGCGGACAGGTACCACATGACGACCTTGTCCCCGGCCGCGATGTGGGCCCCGCCGATCTCGGTGTCGACGGTCGCGGTGCGCCGCATGTAGGGCACCGGGGACGCGAAACGGATCACCTCGTCGATCGTGTTGTCGATGCGGCCGGGGAAATCGGCGAGCAGCAGTTCCTTCTGGCCGGGGTGCCCGCTGAGCAGGTGCAGCGCCCACGCCAGCGCTTGCCGGGTGGTCTCGTAACCCGCCGTGATCAGCAGGATGACGAACGACCCGAACTCCGTCGGCGTGAGGGTCTCCCCGTCGACCGTCGTCGACACCAGGCGGGACGTCAGGTCGTCGCCGGGGTCCGCCTTGCGTTTCTCGCCCAGTTCGAGGGCGTACCCGTAGATCTGACCGAGACCCGCCGCACCGCCGGGGGCGGTGACGAACTCCTGATCCCCACCCCCGGAAATGACGTCGGCGGCCGCCGCCAGGATCATCGGCCGGTCGCGCTCCGGGATCCCGAGCAGCTCGCAGATCACCTGCACCGGCAACCGGGTCGCGACCTCGGGGACGAAGTCGAACACCGTATCTCGGGGCAGGTCGGCGGCGATCTGCGCGGCGTAACCGCGCACCCTCTCGGCGATGCCCCGCACCGACGCGGCGGTGAACGCCGATTGCACGATCCCCCGCAGATGCTGGTGCCGGGGGTTGTCCATCGCGATCATCGACATGGCGAACTCGAGGATCTCGACAGGGACGTCGTCGATGGTGAAGCCCTTGGCCGAGGAGAAGACCTCCGGGTTCCGGCTCACCGCCACCACGTCGTCGTAGCCGACGACCGACCAGAAACCCGGACCGTCCGTTTCGGTGTGGAACTCGATAGGCGACCGCTGACGAAGCCCCTCGAACAGGGCGCGACGATCCGCGAAGCTGCGGTCCCAGAACACGCGTGTGGCAGGCGAGATGATTCTTTCGGACGCAGAACCCGTCACCGGTCCCCCTCGGTCGGTCGAACAGTCACTGCGACCCTACTGGGCGACCAGCGGTTGCGCAGGTGAGGAATCACCGCAGGTCAACGGCTATCATAGAGTCGGCCTGCGGTGCGCCGGAGATGAACGGGGAGGACTACCTGTGACGTTGAGGCTTCGACTCGGCGACCTGCGGGAGATGCGCGATCATCCGTTGGGGACGACCGAAGCAGGGTTCCGGGCCGGCTTGACCCAGCAGGAGGCCTTCACCAGAGGCCGGGGCCCCTTTTCCGGCGACGCCGAGAGCGTCTTCTCCGAACGTGAACTGTTCGTCACCGCCCCCGACGACGAGGTGCTGGCGGTCGCGACGATCACCGGGGTCCGCGAGTACGACGGCGAGTTGCTCGTCGACGGCGACCTGGTCGTCGACCACGAGCGGGTGGGGACGCGACTGCTGATCCGGACCCCCGCCGAGAACGTGTTCTCCTGCGCCGACGAGGAATCGGCGTGGGCGGGCTCGGTCGAACGAGCACGGTGGATCTACGTGCGGGCGCTGGTCGAGGTCGCAACCGTCAAGACGGCCTCCTACGACCGTCGGCTCGCAGGCGCGGATCCTGCTGCCGACCCCGCAACGACCCTCGCCACCGCCGACGAGACGATGCAGGTGGTGCCCCGGTACGTGATGATCCACCGCAGCGGCAAGCTACGACTCGGCGGGCCGTACGCCGACGTCGCGGACTGGGACGGGCACGTGGAACCCTGGTCCGACTACGGATACGTCGACTGCCTGCGCCTCGACGACGTCCTGGGCACCAGCGGCGACCTCGACATCGACGCTCTTCGGCCACTCACCTCGCGGGCGGCCGCCGCGGAACTCCTCGAGTCGCTGGGATGGGACAAGGTCATCCGCCGATTCGTCGAGGCCCGCTGACCGTTGCGGTGACCGCCGGGCGCGCAGAATCCAACGCAGACGGCTTGGTCTGTTCGGCCGCGATCCAGGTCTGATCGGTGGCATTGTAGGTGTGGGCTGTTATCTCATCGCATGATCCGTTACCACTCGACGGGAGTTCACGCATGGCCACGCACCTCCACCTCGGACACATCTTCCACATCGCAGGCGCGCCGAAAGTGACCGAAGCCGCGGCCGCCCTGGTTTCGATACCCGACGGCGCCCTGGTGCTGGACGACGATGGGCGAATCGTGTTTTGCGGTGACCGCGCCGAGCTCCCGTTCGAATACGAGTCCGGCACCGTGTACGATCACCGGCCCGGGTTTCTGCTGCCCGGGTTCGTCGACACCCACGTCCATTTCCCCCAGACGTACGCCGGCGACTCCTACGGCGGCGGGCAACTTCTGGAGTGGCTGACCCTGTGCATGTTCCCGTCGGAGGCGAAGTTCGCCGACCGGGAGTTCGCGCAGCAGGCGGCCGTCGAGTTCACCAACCGGCGCATCTCGGCGGGCACGACCGCCGCCATGGTGTTCGGTTCGGCGTTTCCGCACGCCCAGGACGCGTTGTTCACCGAGACACAGAAGGCCGGTCTGCGGATCGTGAGTGGCCGCGGAATTCAAACCGTCGGTGACGAAACCGCCCAGCCGTTGATGACGTCCGAAGAGGACGCCATCCGGCTCACCCGCGAGGAGATCGACAAGTGGCACGGCGCCGACACCGGCGACGTCGACACCGCACTGCTGCACGTGGCGATCATCCCGCGGTTCTCGCTGTCGGTGACGACGGAGACCTTGAAAAATCTCGGGGAACTCTACGACGAGGTGCGCGACCGCGGGGTGTATGTGCACTCGCATCTCAACGAGAACAACCGTCCCGGCACCGGCGAGGTCGACTCGACCAAGGAGACGTACCAGGTGAACTCGTACCTGGACACCTACGACGGGAAGTTCCTGCCCGGCTCGGCGGTCGGCGGAAAGAGCCTGCTCGGCCGGCGCACGATCCTCGCGCACTGCGTGCACTGCCAGGACGTCGAGCTCGAGCGGATGGCCGAGACCGGTACGTCGGTCTCACACTGTCCGATCTCGCAGCTGTTCCTGGGATCCGGAACGATGCCGTGGAAGCGCACGGTCGCGTCGGGTGTCACCATCTCCGTGGGAACCGATTTCGGCGGCGGCGACGAATGGCTGATTCCGCGGGTGCTCGGCGACGCGTTCAAGGTGCACATCACCGAGCCCGGTGACGACGGGGTGTCGATGCATCCCGCCGAGATGCTGTTCGTCGGCACCCTCGGCGGCGCCCGGGCACTGGACATGGAGAACCGGTTCGGCAACTTCGACCTCGGGAAGGAAGCCGACTTCGTCGTCGTCGACCCGGCGGGCACACCCGCACTCGACGGGTTGCTGCGCAACGCCTTTCGGTCCGCCGACCCCGAACTCGCCCGCGATCAGACCCTGTTCGCGCTGCTGATGGGGATCCGCGAGACGTCCATCACCGAGGTGTACGTCGCGGGTAAACGCGCCAAGTCGTCCTGAACCGACGGTGGTGRCCGGCCTTGCGGGTCGGCCACCACCGCGTCGCCTCAGCTGGGGTTCACCGACGAATGATGGTTGGCGATCAGCCACTTTCCGTCTTCGTACCGGTACACCCACGTGACCCTCGCTGCCACGTCCTGGCCGTTGGCGTTGATCACCCAGCGGCCCACGTTGTAGGCCAGGTCGCAGTCCGAATACTTGTAGCTTTCTTCCATCCGGGCCGTGGGATCGGCCTTGATCAGATTGACGAAATACTCCGTTATCTCCTCCGGGGTGTCGGCGATGGGCACCGACAGAGTCGGCAGCAGTATCGCGTCCGGCCGGTACAGCGCGGCCACCCGGCTCGCGTCGCCGGAGACCAGTGCATCGTTCCAACTCGTGAAAAGCGCATCCAGCTCACTGTCACTCGCGCGGACGCAACTGTCCTCGCTGTCGGAGGAAGTATCCGACGAACACGAAACCACCGAAATCGTCAACGCGAGAATCGCAATGCCTGTGCCGAACGGTTTGGCATTCATACCAACCTCCGCGGAGAAGGGGCGCGTACGGGAACGACCCGCCAACCGATCAAGCGTAACCCCGCGACCACACGGCGCGGATCGGATCAGCGCACCCCGACCCACGCACCCGATGCGACCGATGCCGTGATGGCATCGAGGGTTTCGGCCGCGGCGACGGCGTCGGCGATCGTTGCGCCCTGGGGCTTTCCGTCGACGATCGACGTGATGAAGTTGTTTCCCTCGATGACTTTGAGGTCGTCGTAGCTCATCGAGGACGCGGACCCCGGCTGGAAGCGGGCGTATGCCCCGGCGTCGGGCCCCACCCAGACCGTCGTGACCGGCTGGTCCTGGTACCTGCTGCCGAGACTCGTTCCGAGTTCGTTCATCCGGCGGAAGTCCCAGTACACAGCACCTTTCGTGCCGTGGATCTCGAACCCGTAGTTGTTCTGCTCGCCGACGGCCACGCGGCTGGCGTCCAGTGTCACCCGTCCGCCCGATGCCAAACGGACCAGCGCGCTGACGAAGTCGTCGTTCTCCACCGCTCCCAACTTGCCGCCGGTGGCGCGCGCATGCCCGCTGGTGGCCCCCGTCGGGACGGCGCGCTGCGGGATGAAGACGGCAGTGTCGGCCACCACGGCGTCGATGTGCCCGAGCAGGTACCGGACCAGGTCGACGCCGTGCGAGGCGAGATCGCCCAGCACGCCCGACCCACCGCGCGCGTTCTCGTAACGCCAGCTCAGCGCGCCGTCCGGATGTGCGGCGTAGTCGCTGAGGAAACGGAACCGTGAATGTGTGATGGTGCCCAGTTCGCCCGAGGCGATGAGATCGTGTGCCATCGCGACGGCAGGTGCGTGCCGGTAGTTGAACCCGACGGTCGACTGGACGCCGGCCTTCTCGACGGCGGCAGCAACAGCCTTCGCGTCCTCGGACGAGAGCCCGACCGGCTTCTCGATCCAGATGTGTTTGCCCGCCTCGGCCATCGCGACGCCGATCTCGCGGTGCAGGAAGTTGGGTGCGGTGATGCTGACCGCGTCGATGTTCTCGTCGGCGGCGATGTCGCGCCAATCCGTCAACGCTGCGCCGAACCCGAACTGGGCGGCGGCTTCCTCGGCGCGACCGGGTACCTCGTCGGCGACGGCGCCCAGCCGGATCGTCGGGGCTTCCGGGAAGTGGTGGCGCTGCCGCAGATACGCATTGGTGTGCACTCGGCCCATCCAGCCGAATCCGGCCACAGCAACTGCGATCTCGGTGGGGTTGACGTTGGTCAAGGTCGACTCCGGAACTACTCGGTACGGCGGGTGTCCCTACGACAGTGCTGTGCGCCTGCAGCGAAGTCAACCGTTTGTGCGGACAAAGTAGCTCTCGAGGGGAATTTGATGGGTTTCCGCCCGGCGCAGGGCGGGGACCGCCGGCCCCCGGACCAGCGTTCCCCTCGCCTTCCTCGACGGCTATGCGTCGCGTCGCACCAACGTCGGCACGCCGGCGTCGACCCGAATCACGCACTGATCGAGCGACTCGAACATCTCCTCCCCTGACGCTCCGGAGACGGAGACTTCATGCAACACTTGTCCTTCCGAGGCGAGAAGCGAGACCTGGGGTGCAACGTCCTCACCCGAGTCCGGGATCGAGTCCGTCCCCGCGGTCCGCATGACGGCGGCCAGAATGCTGCCGCTGTCGTCCGCCAGGACCTGCACCTGGGACACCTTCGGTGATTCCTGTGTCGTCATGCGAGTACGCCTCCTTCGAGATGGAACCAGATGCCCGAATTCGAGCTGTTATGAATGCCGAGCGCGTACCACTGCCTGCTGGGGCCGCCGAATACCGGTTCGTTGGCGGTGCCCTGCCACTGCGTCACCAGGACCTTCGTGCCGCCACCACCCTGACTGGCATCGAGTTTCGGCGTCGCCAACTGCGGCCCCTTCCAGATGTCCCCGAACGAGAAGGAGAATTGATTCGCCTGACCAGCGGCGAGAAAAAGCCCCTGCGGCGTTGTCGACCAAGCCATTTCAGTGTCCTTTCGTCGATTCGCGAATGCGATACAGGACCGACCGTACGGCGACCTGCGCCGGTTGGACCGAGTAGTCGACTACGCGAATCTCGCGCCGGACGCGGCGTTCGGTGCGGACACGATGCCGGCGAGGCTGAAGGGGGGGCCAGGACGGCTCTCACGTCGCCGCAGGAGATCGTGTTCGTGTTCGTACATGGCCCGCGCTCCGGCCGCGAGGTAGTCCTCTGGCCCTCACGGCTGGACCAGCGCAGCGATCCGGTCAAACCATGGTGAACGCGGGGTTCGTCGTGCTTGGCTGGATGCACGAGACCCGATGAGGAGCCAAGGTCATGAACGAGCCGTTCACTGGTGATCCCGCGCTCGACGAAGTGGGATCCGCCGCGGTGGCCTCGCCGCCCCGCCCTGCCGGGGTAGGGACGCGATGACCTGGGCGATACCGGCGATCGCCGCGATGCTGCTCGCCTTCGCCGCGATCTCCCGGAAAGTTGCGGGTACCCCGCTCACCGCGCCGATCGCCTTCACGGTGGGTGGACTCGCGCTGGGTGCGGAAGGGGTGGGCCTGATCGAGGTGGACGTCACAGGCGAGATCATCAAATTGCTCGCCGAGGTGACGCTCGCGCTCGTGCTCTTCACCGACGCGTCGAACGTCGACCTCACCGCGCTCCGTCCCGAGATCGCGCTCCCGGCACGACTTCTCGGATTCGGACTGCCGCTGACGATCGCCGCGGGCTTCGGCGCCGCGGTGCTCGTGTTCGACGATTTCGGCTGGCCGGAGGCGTTGCTGCTGGCGGTGATCCTGGCGCCGACCGACGCGGCGCTCGGACAGGCGGTCGTGACGCTGCCCTCTCTACCGACGCGGGTGCGGCAAGGCCTCAACGTCGAGAGCGGACTCAACGACGGCATCTGCGTGCCACTGTTCCTGATCGTCCTCGCGATCGCCCGCGCCGAATCGGGGGCGATCGGCGGTGGCTCGGCCGCGATCCTGGTCGCCGAGCAGATCGGCTACGGCATCCTCGCCGGCTTGGGCGCCGGAGCGGTCGCGGCAGCAATCGTGGTCGTCGCCGGCCGGCGCGATGCGATCGACCCGCTGTGGATCCAGATCGTCCCGGTCGCCGCCGCCGTGCTCGCGTACACGATCGCCGTTCCGCTCGGCGGGTCGGGTTTCATCGCGGCGTTCGTCGGTGGCCTCGCCTTCGGTGCCATTCGGCGGCGGGCGGGGGGCGAGCTCTCGCACATGATCGAGGAGTCCGGCGATCTCTTCAACGCGGTGACCTTCATCGTCTTCGGTGCGGTGCTGCTCGGCCCCGCGCTCGGTCACCTGTCGTGGCAGGTGCTCGTCTACGCGGCGCTCAGCCTCACCGTCGTGCGGATGGTGCCGGTGGCGCTCTCCCTCGTCGGCCTGCACGCACGGGGGCCGACCATCGCCTTTCTCGGCTGGTTCGGCCCGCGCGGGCTCGCCACCATCGTCTTCGTGGTCCTGATCGTCGAGGAGTCGGGCGAACTCCCGCACGAAAACCTGCTGCTGACGACCGCGCTGGTCACCATCGGCGTCTCGGTCCTCGCCCACGGACTCACCGCCGCGCCGCTCGCCGATCGTTACGCGGCCTGGTTCCGGGGGCATCCCCGGCCGGAGACCCTCCACATCGAAGCGTCCGGGGAGAGGCCGGGCGATGTCCGTCCTCGCGTGGACGACGGCGGCTAGCAACAGCGGAACCATCCGGTGGGCAAAATGAAGAGGGCCGCCGGCACCTTCTCCGGTGTCAGCGGCCCCTCATCCGCTCCGGGAACGCCACGCAATGCAGCTCAGCGACGGGTTGCCCGCCAGCGCGACGATCATTACACTGAACGAATAGTTCACTTTACCGAACGCAATGGTGAGCCGAGTCCAAGTGACGGTTGCCAGATCGAGGTGTGAGTATGCCCGGACCCGAGGGGCAATCGGTGAACGACAGGTGCGCCGCCATCGGTGAACAGATCGTGATGCGGCGAACCCAACGCGGAATGTCCGCAGCTGAGCTCGCACGCCGCGCAGGGATCAGCAAAGCGACCTTGTCGGGACTCGAATCAGGTACGGGGAACCCGACGATCACTACCCTGGATTCGCTTGCGGTGGCACTCAGAATTCCGCTCACGGACCTCATTTCCGGCGATCGAGACCCTGGGCCACTCCATCTGCGAGGAACCGGCGTCGAGTCGGGCGAGGTGAAGCGTGAACTTCTCCGCAGGATCAGCGGCGGGCATTCGGTCGAAATATGGCGGATGCGACTACCCGCGAACCACTCCAGCACAGGCCTCCCTCACGCAGACGGCACAGTCGAGCAGCTCTTTATCTCGTCTGGGCACCTTCGTGCAGGACCCGTGGACAACCCCACCGCGCTGGGACCGGGCGACTTACTCGCCTTTGCCGGCGACGCGCCGCACGTGTACGTCACGTCGAACGAGCCAGTTGACTTGACCGTGACATTCATTGTTCCAGTATCGAATTGAAAGGTCATCCATGACCTCGGCCGCCACACCCCTGCAGGGATACCTCAGTGACAACGCTGCAGGCGCGTCCCCCCAGATCCTCGCCGCGATGACGGCAGCAGCGGAGGGCCTGGCCGCGCCGTACGGCAATGACGAGCTTTCGCAGTCGGTGCGGACGAAGTTCGCCGACGTCTTCGACCATCACGTCGACGTATTCCCGGTCGGCACCGGTTCGGCGGCGAACGGACTCGCGTTGTCCGCTCTGACGCCTCCGTGGGGCGCAGTCCTGTCCCACCCGGACGCTCACATCAACAACGACGAGGCAGGCGCACCGGAGTTTTTCACGAATGGTGCGAGATCAATCCTGGTGGACGGCCCGGATTCCAAGATCGACGCGGACTTGTTCCGCGCAGCAGTGGGCCGGAGGAGAGGAGATGTCCACAGCGTGCAGCCCTCCGTCGTCAGCCTCACGCAGGCAACCGAGTCCGGCAGCGCATACAGTCTGGACGAACTCGCGGAACTGTCGTCGATCGCGCACGAAGCGGGTCTTCGTGTCCACATGGACGGTGCCCGTTTCGCCAACGCCTTGATCGCCATCGGGGCGACCCCGGCCGAAATGAGTTGGAAGGCAGGAGTGGACATCCTGTCGTTCGGTGCCACGAAGAACGGCGCGATGACCGCGGACGCCGTGATCTCGTTCGACGGCCGGCTGGCTACCGAACTGCAATACCGCCACAAGCGTGCAGGTCAACTCACTTCCAAAATGCGCTTCCAGACAGCGCAACTCGGCGCCTACCTCGACGACGACCTCTGGCTGAACAATGCACGCCACGCGAACGACATGGCGACGAGACTGCGCGACGGCCTCGCAGGCCTCCCCGGCGTGAAGATCCTGAGCAAGAGCGGCGCCAACATTCTGTTCTGCCACTTCCCCGATCACCTGTCGGCTGATCTCAGGGCTCAGGGGTACGCCTTCTACGGCGACCGCTGGGAGCCGGGAGTCGTTCGGTTCGTGACGTCTTTCACCCATCACTCATCGGACATCGACACGCTTGTGTCTTCGGTCACCGAACTTACGCGCGGGTACCGATCTGTGCTGTAGGGCGAGAGCAACGATAGACTGCCTCAGCGCGACAACGCCTTTGGTGGCCACGAGACCTCTGTGGCCGCCATCGGATCTGCCTTCGTCGATGCGCTGAGCCATGCGATCTCAGCTGCGGGACGGGAGGCTAACCGACGGCGCCTCCGGTGCGAAGTCCAGCGATCGCGGTGTCGGTGAGGCCGAGTTCGCTGAGCACGGCGTCGGTGTGCTCACCGAGGGCGGGAACAGGTCCCATGGGCAGTTCGACATCGGTGAACGTCATCGGCGGCAGTACCGCTCGCACTGGCCCGGCGGCGGTGTCGACCTCCCGCCACCGGGCACGCTCGGACAGTTGAGGATGGTCGATGAGGTCTCTCATTCCGTTCAGGCGGGCGGCGGGCACGCCTGCCGCGGCGAGTCGTTTGTCCAGTTCCTCGGTGTCGAAACGGCGGGTGTGCTCGGCGACGACCTGGTCGGTTTCGGGTCGGTGCTCCACCCGCAGGATGTTGGTCGCGAACTTCGGATGCTCCGCAAGATCGGATCTGCCGAACACCTCGGTGACCAGCGCCCGCCAGCCGCGGTCGTTCTGCACCCCGATCAGGATCTGCCCATCAACGGTCGGGTACGCGTCGTACGGTGCGATCGAGGCGTGACTCAGACCCATCCGCTCGACTTGAGTGTCCTGGTACATCTGCAGGTACATGGGGTGCCCGAGCCATTCGACGGTCGCGTCGAACATGGACACATCCACCGCGGCCCCCACACCGGTGCGTTCGCGCCGAAACAGTGCTGCCTGCACCGCAGTCAGCGCATACATGCCGGCGGCGATGTCGGCGGCTGGAATTCCCGTCTTGGTTGCCGTCTCGGGGGTGCCGGTGATCGAGCACAAACCGGTCTCTGCCTGCACCAGCATGTCGTACGCCTTACGTGCCTGCAGTGGGCCTGCGGTGCCGTAGCCGGTCATGTTCACCACGATCAGTTCGGGGCGGTCGCGGCGCAAGGCGTCGGCGCCGAGACCGAGACGTTCCATCGCGCCGGGAGCAAAGTTCTGGACGACGACGTCGGCCCGGTCGAGGAGCCGACGTATCACCTCGAGCCCCTCCGCTGACTTCATGTCGACGCAGACCGACTCCTTGCCCCGGTTGAGCCACACGAAATGGGAGGCGAGGCCGTGCACGGCGGTGTCGTAGTTGCGGGCGAAATCGCCCTCCCCCACACGTTCGATCTTGATCACGCGGGCTCCGAGATCGGCCAGGTGCCGGGTGGCGATCGGGGCGGCCACCGCCTGCTCGAAGCTGACCACGGTGATCCCGTCGAGAGGAAGGTCCCGGCGCGCCGTCGAAGTCACAATTGAGGTCACGTGAAATTCTCCTGATGATGGACCGCACGCCGCAGACGGAGCGTTCGGTGCCGGCTACCCGGCATGGTGACTCCAGGATCGACCACCGCCCCACGACGCGGGTGTTCCAAAGCGGAACACCACAGAATCCGATCCGGGGAGCGCTGTGAGAGTCCGCTGAACGAGATCGCGGATTCACGGCGTTGCCGTGCCCTCTACCGGCGGAGGCGAGGACACCGGACTGACCGCCCCGCTATGCGGTGGTGACGTCGGGAGGGTCGGGAAGGTCGACGTCGAGAACGAAGTCGAGCCAGATCAGGGCATCGGAGAGCGTCTCCGCCCGCATGGTCACGTCGAATTGCTCGGCAGCGGTCAGCGACCGCTGCGCTTCGGCGAGATCCTCGGCGAGGAACGCCGACACCGTCCGCAGCACCCAACGCTCCGACGCCGAGAGGGCGTCTACGTCGACGAACCCGCCGTCCGTGAAGCGCAGGTCGAGGATGAACCTCTCCCCCGGTCGCGCGGCGCCCAAACGCGCGGTGACCACGCCGACGATGGCATCGACGACCCAGGCGAGCACGTCGCCGTACTCCGGTTGCTCTCCGACAGCCGGCGGTTCGGCGCACACCCGGGATATCTCGCCCGAGAACCGGACGACGTCGCGGTCACCGACCAGTTGCATCAGCCGGCCGCCGACTGCCGCGGCCGACGAACTGGTGGGGCTGCCCGCGTTCGATCCCATACTTCGAGAATGCCCGGTGCGGGGCACCGCCACACAGCGCGGTGGATCACTCCCAGTCGCCGGTATGGCCCCACCGGTCCCGGCCGCCCAAAGCTGACCGGTGGGGTCCACCGCCCGTGTAGCGGCGTCCGACGGAATTCGATTCGACGTCGGCGCGCTGCGTACGGGCACACCGCCCGATCCCTCGATGGGCGGACTCTCACCTCGGTCTGGAGGTGGCGAATTCGCGATTCGCTTCGCCTGCAACTGATTGGACGCTATCGCGAAATAAGGTAAAGCGCAAGTAAAGTTCCGTCGAGGGCTCGACGTTCCCGCCCCTGCCGGCCGGCGACGGCCTCAACCGACGGACCGAATCCGAACGGTGTAGTTTTGCTGTGGGCCTTATCCTCAGGGGACTCTGCGTGAGCACCGTCACGGCGGTCTGACACGGCCGAGAAATCTGCACGAAACATTCACGTTACGTTCCGTTCGTACAGTGTTGCCCCGACGCACCCCCACCTCATCCGCGGGGTACACGCGAGGGAGAAACACATGAGTGGGAATGCCGTCCGTCTGCAGGCGATCAAGGACGTCGAGGCATACGTGCCCCCGGCCGTCAGTTTCGTCGACGACGAGAAGCCGGGCGAGATCTTCGGTCAGAACGTGTTCAGCAAGACCGTGATGCAGAAGCGTCTGCCGAAGTCGGTCTACAAGTCCGTCATCGCCACGATCGAGAAGGGCAAGCCTCTCGACCCGATGGTTGCCGACGCGGTCGCGTCGGCGATGAAGGACTGGGCACTCGAGAAGGGCGCCACGCACTACGCGCACGTCTTCTACCCCCTGACGGGCCTGACCGCGGAGAAGCACGACAGCTTCTTCGACCCGGTCGGTGACGGGTCGGCGCTCGCCGAATTCGCAGGTAAGACGCTCGTCCAGGGCGAGCCCGACGCGTCGAGCTTCCCCAACGGCGGGCTCCGCAACACGTTCGAGGCGCGTGGTTACACCGGGTGGGACGTCACCAGCCCGGCGTATGTGCTGGAGAACCCGAACGGCAACACCCTGTGCATTCCGACGGTGTTCGTGTCGATGACCGGGGACGCGCTCGACCACAAGACACCGCTGCTGCGGTCGCAGCAGGCGATGGGTGTCCACGCGGAACGCATCCTGACGCTCTTCGGCCACGACGACGTCGAGAACATCGTCTCGTTCTGTGGACCGGAACAGGAGTACTTCCTCGTCGACCGGCACTTCTTCCTCGCCCGGCCGGACCTGCTCAACTCCGGCCGCACCCTGTTCGGCGCCAAGCCGCCCAAGGGCCAGGAGTTCGACGACCACTACTTCGGCGCCATCCCGGAGCGCGTTCTCGGCTTCATGATGGACACCGAACGTGAGCTGTTCAAGCTCGGCATTCCGGCGAAGACCAGGCACAACGAGGTCGCCCCCGGCCAGTTCGAGATCGCACCGATGTTCGAACGCGGCAACATCGCCGCCGACCACCAGCAACTGCTGATGACGACGCTCAAGACGATCGCCAAGAAGCACGGCATGGCCTGCCTGTTCCACGAGAAGCCGTTCGACGGTGTCAACGGGTCCGGCAAGCACGTCAACTTCTCGCTCGGCAATTCCGACCTCGGCAGCCTCCTCGTTCCCGGCGACAACCCGCACGACAACGCCCAGTTCCTCGTCTTCTGTGCTGCCGTCATCCGCGGGGTGCACAAGTACGGCGGCCTGCTCCGCGCCTCCGTCGCGTCGGCGACCAACGATCACCGCCTCGGCGCGAACGAGGCTCCCCCGGCCATCATCTCCGTCTTCCTCGGAGATCAGCTCGCCGGCGTGTTCGAGCAGATCGCGAAGGGTGCGGCCACCTCGTCGAAGGGGAAGGGCACCATGAAGATCGGTGTCGACACCCTGCCCGTGCTCCCGACCGATCCGGGCGACCGCAACCGCACGAGCCCGTTCGCCTTCACCGGCAACCGGTTCGAGTTCCGGGCGCCGGGTTCGATGCAGACCGTCAGCGGACCCATCGTCACGATCAACACGATCATGGCCGAGTCGCTCGACTACATCGCGACCGAACTCGAGACCGCGGTCGCGAACGGCACCGACTTCGACACCGCGGTGCAGAACCTGCTCACCGAGATCATCACCAACCACGGTGACGTCGTGTTCAACGGTGACGGGTACTCGGAGAACTGGCAGAACGAGGCGGCCGCGCGTGGACTGCCGAACCTGCGCACGACCCTCGACGCGTTGCCCGAACTGATCACCGAATCGGCGGTCGAACTGTTCGGCAAGTACCAGGTGTTCAACCACCGGGAGATGCACTCTCGCTACGAGATCGGTCTCGAACAGTACGCGCTGACGATCGGTGTGGAAGCACGGCTGACCCTGGAATTGGGACAGACGTCGATCCTCCCCGCCGCGATTCGCTACCAGACCGAGTTGGCGCAGAACGTTGCGGCGCTGAAGGCCGCAGGCGTGGACGCGGACCTGTCCGCGCTCGAAGCCGTGTCGGCACCCCTGACAAACCTCAGGGTCGCGCTCGCCGAGTTGAAGTCCGCGCTCACCGCTCAGGGTGAATCGGAGGCATTGGCGGAGGCAACGCATGCCAAGGACGCCCTCCTGCCCGCGATGGCTGCCGTTCGCGCAGCAGCAGACAGCCTCGAGGACATCGTGGCCGACGACCTCTGGCCGCTGCCCACGTACCAGGAGATGCTCTACGTCCTCTGACGGACTGGAGTAGATCTGCACGTCATCAAGGTCCGGAACCTACGGCGGAAGCTGTAGGTTCCGGACCTTCGTGTCGGCTCCACCGGGTCGCCGCAGATCTCGCGCACGAGTGCGACGGGGTTCTCACCGCAGACTTCGGTAGACCTCGAGGATCTCGCATAGGTACAGGCGGCACACGTATAACGTTGTGCGTTATTAACGCATTGCGTTACACTGGGGCAACGGCTGGAGAAGCTATCCGGGGATCGGTTGGGCCAGTACAGCGTTCGGATCAACGATCAGTACCGCATCTGCTTCATCTGGAGCGCCACCGCCGCGTACGACGTCGAAATCACCGACTATCACTGACCACCCGACAGGAACCCGCGCACCTCCGACCAGGGAAAGGAACACCGATAATGACTACAGACCTGAGCCCCATCCACCCCGGCGAGATCCTCCGTGACGACTTCCTCGAGCCTTTCGGTATTACGCAGAACCGCCTGGCCACGATCATCGGTGTTCCGCCCCGACGGATCAACGAGATCGTGCTCGGCAAGCGGTCGATCACCGCAGACACCGCGCTGCGACTGGCCAAGGTGTTCGGCAACAGCGCACAGTTCTGGCTCAACATCCAGGACCGCTACGAACTCGACATTGCGGCCGACAAGCTAGGCGACACCCTCGCCAAGATCACCCCTCTTTCGGCATAGATCGGTCTCCGCCGCGTGCGTCGAACAGAACGTTGTCGAGGCGGTAGACGCCGACTCAGATCTCGAGCACCGTCACGACACCGGTCGTGCCGTCGACCTCGATGAGTGCTCCGTTCGGGATGCGCTTGGTGCGGGCGCGTTCGCGGAGCCAGAGAGCGGCTGCGGCGAGGGTGGCCTCGAACTGGGCGGAGGTCTCGGGATCCTCGGCGAGGAGCTCACGGACCACCGAAGCGGCGGCCTCGCGTTCCTCACTACGGATGACGCCCTTGCCTTCCGGCGCTTCGTCGTCGCCGACCTGCCGCATGCGGTCGACGGTGGCCAGCGCCAGTTCCGGCTCGACTACCCACGTCTGGGCGCGGATCTAGGACATCGTGGCCGACAACCTCTGGCCGCTGCCCACGTACCAGGAGATGCTCTACGTCCTCTGACGGACTGGAGTAGATCTGCACGCAGACAGGTCCGGAACCTACGGCGGAAGGTGTGGGTTCCGGATCTGTCTGTCGGCTCACACCGCCCGGGTCTCTGGGTGTCTGTCAGTGGCGAGATGCGGCCAAGTCGCCGAGCGCTTCGACGGATTTCCAATCGACCACGGCTGCGCAGTTACGCCGTAGCAGCGCGAGAATCAGCTGGTTCACCACATCGTTGTCGGGGAGAACCGCGACCGCGGCGAGTGTGACGTAGAGGCCGCTGAGTAGCTGGATCCTGTAGTCGGCCGTCGCCTGCCCCTCGTCGTATCCGGAGGATTTCTCCGCGAACACGTCGATGTACGTCTTCAGCAATCGTGTTTCGTGTAGTCGGCGTTCGGCGACGTCGACACTGCCCGACATGAAGTACGCGAAGTCGTACATCGGATTGCGCAAGCCGGTGAACTGCCAATCCAGGAGCACGGCCGACACTCCCGCCTCCGACCTCTCGAAGAGAACATTGTCGACGCGAGGGTCGCCGTGAGTGAGTGTCAGGTGTTGCTGCGGCAGCCCGTACCAGGTGCGAACGAGTGCGACGGCAACTCGAACGGCGGCGAGGAAGTCCGGCGGGAGGTCCCCGGCGAAGCGAGTCAGCGCGGCCGCGGCCCCGCGTTCCGCCGCATCGCACCAGTAGTCGGAGACCTCGGACATGCGCACCAACCACCCTGGCGCTGCCTCGTCTGTCAGTGGGAAGAAGCTGGAGTGCAGGCGAGCGAGTTCCGCGACAAGGGATTCCGCCTCGGCCACACCACACCCCGCGGCTTGATTGCCGGGCGTCGTCGTTGCCGTCAAGTCCTCCAGGACGAGGTTGATGTTCGTCTCGTCGCCGGCCACCCAGAAGCACCGCGGAATCCGGCAAGCCTGTCGGCCACCGACTTCCCGGTAAGCGCCGATTTCGCGGTGGTATGCACCGCTCCGCAGTCCGTGCGCGTGCGCACCCGGTGCGCTCGGACGAAACTTCACCACGACCGCGGCGGGGGAACCCGATTCGGCTCGTGCGTACTCGATGCCGATTCGTACGGTGTCGCTCACGTTGCCTGCGCCGATCGGCTGCGCCGAGATCGACGCGACCTCGACCCCAGTGTGGCCTGCCTGCCGTAGCACGGACTGCACCCATGCGGTGTCGATCTCGGTGGCGACGTAGAGCACTCTGGGAGTCGGGTGATTCATGACCAGGACCCTTCGAAGTAGTTGGAGTTCCACACATCCGTGATGAGTCCCGCGGTCGCTTTGAAGACCTCGATTCCGCAGAGCCGCTCTCCGGTGGACAGGCGGATCGCGTTCCACGTCAGCGTCGCGAATTCCTCGTTGCCGGAGAGGTTGGTCACCTCAAATGTCGGCTGGTTCGACGCCAGGTCGGCACGAATGCGCTCGATTTGCTGATTCCGGCTGAGCGCGACGGTGTTACCCGCTTCGTGTCGAATGACCGGGTCTCCGCAGATTTCGTGGATGAGCTCGACCCGTTGCTTGTTGTAGATCTCGAACACATACTGTTCGACGAGTTCGACGGGGGTTCTCACCGGAGACTCCTGTACGTCTCGACGACCGGCTCGAGTTCTGCCGGGGTCGAGCAGTGCATGATGACACCGTCGACACCGAGATCGAGTTGGGCGGAGACCTTCTTCGCGCAGGCCTCGGCTGATCCTGTGGCGGCTGCGTCGAGCCACTCGGCGGGCAGCACTGTGCCGATGTGCTCGATCTCGGACGGGGTCGCCACCGCATCGCACCAGCCGTTCAATCCGGCGACCACCGGATCTTCTCGGAACCGCTGGAGCGCGTTGGGGTCCCAGTTGTTCGTCTTCACCATCAGGTCTCCGTACACCTGCAGGTAGGTGGCGAGTCTAGCCACGGTCTTCTTCAGTTGCAGTTCGACGGGCAGGTGATCGGGAACCGTTGCGTAGCAGGACCACACCTTGACCGCTGCGGGATCACGACCGGCCTTCTCCGCGGCGGTGCGGACCGCGTTCACACACCGCACGACAGTGTCGTCCGAGAAGTACGTGTGGAGAACGACGACGTCAGCGGCTCGCCCGGCCAGGGCCAGGGTCGCAGGCCCGAATGCGGTCAGCCCGATCGGAATGTTCTCGTCGAATGTCGGGTCGAGGCGCAGCGCCGGATAGTTTCCGGCCGGGCCGCTATGGCCCTCGACGGTCTCTCCCTTCCACAATCGGCGCATCAGACCGATGAAATCCTCCAGTTGCGCGGTGGTGACCGGCGGGAGGCCGAAGGCTTTCAGTTGCGGTGCCAGCCCACGACCGAGGCCGAGGACGAAGCGGCCGTTCGTCAGCCGGTGCATCGTCGTCGCCCATGCTGCTGTTACCATCGGGTGGCGGGTGTTGTGGTTGGTCGCAGCAGTGGCGATGTTCAGGCGTTCGGTCACCGCACCGGCCGCGCCCGTCAACGACCCGAGTTCCTTGACGTTGAACCGTTCGGAAAAGAACGCGGTGCCCAGGCCGAGACGCTCGGCCAGTGCCAGTTCGCCGTACATCTCTCGGGGAGACTCGACGTGTCCGCCGAGTGCGTAGAAGCCCAGTTCAGGCATCGAATCGTTCACTGAGTGTGCCTTTCGTGAGAACCGCAGTCGGGCGCCGACCTACCCACGGTTCACCGCGGCGAGTGGGTGGATCCCGATGTGGCGGGTGCCGTCGCGGTCCCGTGCATGTGTCAGGGAATTGGTAACCATGGACAGAAACAGGTCGTCACCGCGCTCCGTTCGTTCCACCAGCATCGCAGCCGCAACCCCGATGATGAAGTTGTGGAAGGTCGCGCACGCATAGTCCTGGACGAGACGTTCGAACGGATAGCCTTCGACCCCGAGGTCGACGAGTTCCGAGTGGTAGTGGAGGAGTAGTTCGTCCTCGTTCGCTCGACGTGTCGCGGCGTCCAGCGCGCCACCGATGAAGTAGGCGACGTCGACGACTCCCGGTGCGTACACCACTGTTTGCCAGTCCAGTACAACGAGCGGTACTTCTCCGCCGTGCGCGTCGAACAGAACGTTGTCGGGTCGGTAGTCTCCGTGCTGGACGGTGTAGGGCATCCTCTCCAGCGCCTGGTAGTACCCGGCGATGTTGTCGACGAATTCCTGCCCCAGTGCGATGTCGGCCTCGCTGAGCCGGCCGGCGTAGCGCTGACGGAATCCGTCGTACCATTCGGGCATCATCTCGGCGAATCGCTGCCAGTAGCTCGACGAGATGTCCATCCACGGGTTGCCCCTGAGTTCTTCGGAACCCCAGTAAGGCGCGTGGATCCGCGCGGCTTGTTCGACGGCGAGCCGCGTTTCGGCCACCGTGCAGCCGGTCAGCTGGTTTCCGGGACGTGCGGGAGTGAGATCCTCCAGGATGAGAACGAATTCGGTATTGTTCGAATCGATTTCGGCGTGGAAACAGGACGGGACGCGGACCTGGAGGTGCGGCGCGATCTCGGTGTAGAAGCCGACCTCACGGGCGTAGTTGAGCTCGCTGCGTCCGGCGGCGCGGCTCTGCTCGCTGTCGGAGGTCAGTTTCGCGACGAGCGACACGGGGCCGCTGCCAGGGTCGGAGTACGAGATCGTGATCTGATAGCTGTCGGCGACCAGACCTGTGCCTATCGGTTCGATTGCCGTGTCGGTCACCCGGTTACCGGAGGCGAGTATTCCCTTGTCGCGCAACACTCGATCCAGCCAGCTCGCGCAAATATCAGCTGCGTGCAATGTCTTCTCCTTATCGAGGGCCGGTACCGACTCAGATCTCGAGCACCGTCACGACACCTGTCGTGCCGTCGACCTCGATGAGTGCTCCGTTCGGGATGCGCTTGGTCGCGTCGGTGGCCGAGACGATGCACGGGATACCGATTTCCCGGCTGACGATCGCGGCGTGCGAGAACGGGGCTCCGACGTCGACGACCACCGCGGAGGCGGCGACGAACAGCGGTGTCCAGGACGGGTCGGTGATCGGGGCGATGAGGATCTCTCCGGGCTCGAGCGCGGAGGGGTCGTCGGGGGTGGTCAGGACCCGGGCGATGCCCCGGGCGGTGCCGGTGCAGCCGGACACGCCGACCACAGACTCGCCCGCGGCCAGCGCAGCACCGGCGGCGCCTGCGCGGAGCGACCAACCCTCTAGCGGCGGAACTTCCTCGGACACCACGAACGGCGGCTTGACGTCGAAGAGCGCGATGTAGCTCTTTTCCCGCTCGCGTACGATGTCGGTGAACGCAGCGGGATCGACGAGGTAGGCATCGAGTTCGTCGGCGAAGAGCATGAAGATCTGCTCCACGCTGTCGAGGGCTCCCGCCTCGACCCCGCGTCGGCCGAGCTCCCGTGCAGGAAGCCGGATTTCGTGGATCACCATGGCCGCCGTGGTGCGGGCGCGTTCGCGGCCGCGGAGCCAGAGAGCGGCGGCGGCGAGGGTTGCCTCGAACTGGGCGGAGGTCTCGGGATCCCCGGCGAGGAGCTCACGGACCACCGAAGCGGCGGCCTCGCGTTCCTCACTTCGGATGGCGCCCTTACCTTCCGGCGCCTCGTCGTCACCGACCCGCCGCATGCGGTCGACGGTGGCCAGCGCCAGTTCCGGTTTGACGCCCCATGTCTGGGCGCGGATCTCCCATTCCGCCGGGCCGCGGAAGTCCCAGTCCGACAGGAACGCGTCGAGATCGGTGCGGAACGCGGTGACGGCTGGGTCGGTGCTCACCGACAGCCGGTCGTAGAGGCCGGGGACGCCCTCGTCGAACACGGCGGCCACCGCCGGATCCTGGGCGGTGCGGCTGAGGGTCCACATCCGCTTGGAGGGTCCGGTGGAGTCGACGTCACCGATGCCGCCGACCAGGGTGAGGGCGAGCTCGGGCCTGCCGACGGCGGCGGCGATCTGCGCGACGGCCCCCAGCCCGACACCCGATTTGAGGCTGGCCTCGATGTGGTGCTGGAACAGCGGCCGCAGGATGTAGTCGAAGGAGGTAATGCGCTCGCGCAACTGCTGATCGGTCAACGCGGACATGTCGGGCCGGTCGGCGCGGATCCGCACCACGTCCTGACGGTCGGCGTCGTACTCGGGCAGCCCGGTGGCCCCGATGACCTCCTCGACCAGCCAGGCGCCGGCGCGCTCGGCGAACTCCGGGTTCTCGTCGAAGTCCCGCTTCTCGCTCTCGTAGCTGGGAATCCCGGGCATGTCACCGAAGTACTGCAGGTCGACCGCCTCCGGTGACATCCCCGGCACACGGACGCCGAACAGCCGCATCAGCGACATGTTGATGTACAGGTAGCTGCCGAAGGCCGGGAGGATGTTGTAGTCGACCGTGGCGTCGTAGAGGTCGTGGCCCCAGACCTTGCATGCGACGAAGGCGTCCCGCCAGCCCGGTTCGAGATTGTGCTGGAATCCGGCGGAGGCGTTCAACGGACTGATCGGGTCGGGGAAGATCTCCCCGACGTTCGCGCGGGAGTACAGGGGAAACACCTTCGACACAGTGTCGTTGATGGGCCACTCAGCCATGCGATGCCTTCTTTCAGACAAATGTTTGGAGTGCCGGTTTCATTCCGGAACGATGCACGTCGCCTTTCGTCTTAGCGACTGTGAATTCACATTCTTATGTGAGTGGCGTCACTCTGTCAAGAGTCCCTGGCCTTGACCGACCTCACGTCTGACGAGTTTCCACGTTTGCCGGTAGACAAAAGTGTGAATACTGCGTCACAATCCTTGGATACGAGGTCTGAGCTGGCGTCTGGTTTGTGGAGGTCGGCAGGGAAGGAGAGCGCTCACATGCGCATTTTGGTCACCAACGACGACGGCATCGACGCACCCGGACTGCATGCGGTGGCGACAGCTCTGGCAACCGAGGGGTACGAGATCACCATCGCCGCGCCGCGCGGCGAGTGCAGCGGCAGCGGCTCTTCGCTGGGCACCCTCGAGCACGGAGCGGAGATCGCCTACACGGAGCGCCGCTTCGAGCACCTGCCGGGAGTGCAGGCGCTCAGCTTCGACGCCCCGCCCGCATTTGCGGTGTTCGCGGCGTGCGCGGGGGTGTTCGGCCCTCCGCCGGACCTGGTCGTCAGCGGCATCAATCCGGGCCCGAACACCGGCCGGATGATTCTGAATTCGAGTACGGTGGCGGCCGCTTTGACCGCGTCGACCCTCGGCGTCCGCGGTCTCGCCGTCAGCTGCGGGTTTCCGCCGGAGCACCGATTCGACACCGCCGGCCGCATCGCGGTGTCGGCGGCACAGTGGATGCTCGCCCACAGCGCCCACCGTGCCGTGCTGAACGTCAATGTGCCCGATCTCGACATCAGTGAGGTCAAGGGCGTGCGGATGGCGCCGCTGGCACCGCGAGGACTGCTCGGCTTGACCTTCGACAAGACCCCGGACACGGTGCGGCTGTTGCGATTCGCCAATACCGAACGCCTCGGCACCGGAACCGACTCCGCTCTCGTGCGTGACGGCTACGTGTCGATCAGCGCCATTTCGGCCGTGGCGGCCAACTCCGAGGGCTCAGGCGTCGCGGCGCACGTCGAGGCGTGCCTGCCGTTCCCGGTGGCCGCCGAGTCCTAGGCGCAGGATTTTCCTGCGCTGCACCGTATATCGAACGCAGAAGGGTCGGGCCGGTCGATGACC
>NZ_JBFUHV010000101.1:0-45095 GCF_056402215.1 Rhodococcus sp. P4_B6
ACCCGCATGCTGGTCGGCACCGAGGGCACGCTCACGGTGGCGACCCGGGCCACGGTTCGGCTGGTGTCCGAGCCCGCCCACCGCGTTCTGGTCGTTCTGGGATACGCCGACATCGCGTCGGCGGGGGACGCGACCCCGTTGGTGCTGAAGTTCGATCCGACGGCCTGCGAGGGGATCGATTCCCGGATCGTCGACGTCGTCCGTGAACGCCGCGGCCAGGGCGCGGTGCCGCCACTGCCTACGGGGGCGGCCTGGCTGTTCGTCGAGGTGGTCGGCGAAGACCTCGACGAGACGATCGCCCGGGCCCAGCAGGTCGGACGCGACTGCGGAGCCGTCGACAGCCTCGTCGTCACCGACGCCGCCCGCACGGCCGAGTTGTGGCGGATCCGGGCCGACGGGGCCGGGCTCGCCGGGCGCAGCCCCGCCGGACTGCCCGCGCACGCGGGGTGGGAGGACGCGGCAGTGCCACCAGCGATGCTGGGCAACTACCTCCGCGATTTCGATGCGCTGATGGACGAATACAACGTCACCGGCCTGCCGTACGGGCATTTCGGCGACGGTTGCCTGCACGTGCGCATCGACTGGCCGCTCGACGAGCCCGGCGGCAGCGGCATCTTCCGGGAGTTCCTGGTGGCGGCAAGCACACTGGTCGCCGGCTACGGCGGTTCGCTGTCGGGTGAGCACGGTGACGGCCGCGCCCGCAGCGAACTCCTCCCGCTGATGTACTCACCGGACGCGATGACACTCTTCGCCGCCGTCAAGCACGTTTTCGACCCGGACAACATCCTCAACCCGGGTGTCGTCGTCGACCCCCGCCCGGTCGATGCGGACCTGCGCATCCCCGCCGCCCCGCTCGTGCGCCGCCAACTCGCGATGGCCTATCACAACGACGACGGCGACTTCACCCAGGCCGTGCACCGCTGCACCGGCGTCGGAAAGTGCCGGGCCGACAACACCGCCACCGGGGGTGTGATGTGCCCGTCGTATCAGGCGACACGGGAGGAGAAGGACTCCACCCGCGGCCGCGCGCGCGTCCTGCAGGAAATGATCAACGGCACCGCCGTCGACGGAGGCTGGCGTTCGCCGGAGGTCCACGACGCCCTCGACCTGTGCCTGTCCTGCAAGGGATGTTCCTCGGACTGCCCGACCGGGGTCGACATGGCCGCGTTCAAATCCGAAGTGCTGCACCAGAGCTACAAGGGTCGCATCCGCCCTGCCTCCCACTACTCGCTGGGGTGGCTTCCGCGCTGGGCGAAGATCGCCAGCCGTGCCCCCGGTCCGGTCAACGCCATGATGCGCGTTCCCGGCATCGGACCGCTGGCGTTGTCGTCGGCCGGAGTGGACAGGCGCCGCACCATCCCCCCGTTCGCGAAGCAGACGTTCCGATCCTGG
Source organism: Rhodococcus sp. P4_B6 (assembly GCF_056402215.1). Classification (NCBI taxonomy): domain Bacteria; kingdom Bacillati; phylum Actinomycetota; class Actinomycetes; order Mycobacteriales; family Nocardiaceae; genus Rhodococcus; species Rhodococcus sp. P4_B6. The sequence continues at coordinate 1,393 of NZ_JBFUHV010000101.1, forward strand.
TTCAAGGCCACCGAGAACGACCGTGCCACCACCGGTGACCCGGTGCTGCTGTTCGTGGACTCGTTCACCAACTACTTCACCCCCGAGGTCGGGCACGCCACCGTGCGGGTGCTCGAGGCCGCCGGTTACCGACCGCAGTTGACCGACACGCAGCAGTGCTGCGGACTGACCTGGATCTCGACCGGTCAACTCACCGCGGCGAAGAAGATCCTCGGACGCACCGTCGACGCACTGTCCGGCAGCGCCGCGGCCGGAATCCCGATCGTCGGAATGGAGCCGTCCTGCACCGGGGTCCTGCGTTCAGACGCCGCGGAACTGCTGGGCAGGGCGACCGCTGACCCGGTCGCCGAGGCCACCCGCACCCTGGCGGAACTGTTGACGGACCGAGGGTGGGAACCGCCGTCACTCGAAGGCAAATCCATTGTCGCGCAGCCGCACTGCCACCACCATTCGGTGATGGGGTGGAGTCCGGACGCGCAGCTCCTCGAGAAGGCCGGTGCGCAGGTGCAGCGGTTGGGTGGATGCTGCGGCCTGGCCGGGAACTTCGGCGTCGAGAAGGGGCACTATGAGGTGTCGGTGGCCGTCGCAGAACAGCAGCTTCTCCCCGCCGTGGCCGGAGCCGATGCCGACACCACCATCCTCGCGGACGGATACTCCTGCCGAACCCAGCTCGCTGATCTGACCGATCGCCGCGGCGACCACCTGGCGCAGCTGCTCGCCGCGCAGCTCGACGCGGACCGTGCGCGCAGACGGGACTGACCTCGGATGCGCGTACGACAAGGGGCGGCGGCAGGAGACGGTGTGTCTCGCCTGCCGCCGCCCCGAGCGCTAGTTCGTGACGGGTGCGGGGTGAGTGGTGACGGGTGGGTTGAGGCGTCGGCGGAGTCGGTAGGCGATCAGAGTCGCGACAAGGGCCCCGACGCTCAGGGAGATCTGCGAGCGCGACGATTCGACGTAGAACATCGACACCAGCACGGCGAGGATGCTGCCGGCGGCGAGGATGGACAGGTAGGGGAACAGCCACATCTTCAGGCGGAGTTGGGCGACTTCGTCGCGGGTCATCAGGCCGCGCAGTTTGATCTGCGACATCGCGATCATGAGGTAGACCATCAGGATGGTGGCGCCGGAGGCGTTGAGCAGGAAGGCGAACACGGTTTCGGGGGAGAGGTAGTCGAGGCCGATGCAGGCGAAGCCGACGAGGGTTGCAAGGAGCAGCGAGTTGCGGGGGACGCCGTGCTTGTCCAGCTTTGCGATCCTCTGTGGAGCATCGCCTTTGTGCGCGAGAGTGAAGAGCATCCGCGAGGAGGTGTAGAGGCCGGAGTTCAGGCAGGAGAGTACGGCGACGAGCACCACAGCGTTCATGATGTCGGGTCCGCCGGGGATGCCCATGTGGGTGAGGGCGTCGACGAACGGCGACTGGCCGACCTTGACGTCGGTCCAGGGGACGATGATGGCGAGGAGCAGCACGGAGCCGATGTAGAAGAACCCGATGCGGGCGATCACGGAGTTTGTGGCCTTGGCGACGGCCTTCTCCGGCTCGGCGGATTCGGCGGCGGCGATGGTGGCGATTTCGGGTCCGACCATGGAGAAGACGGCGACGACGACGCCGGAGAGGATGACGGTCCAGCCGTTGGGGGTGAAGCCGTCGTGATCGGTGAGGTTGGAGAAGTCGGCGGAATGGCTCGGCCACAGGCCGAAGACGTAGGCGGCACCGAGGGCGAGGAACAGCAGGATCGCGGCGACCTTGATCCCAGCGAACCAGTATTCGAACTCGCCGAAGTTGCGGACGGAGCGGATGTTCGTGGCGACCATGGCCAACAGCAGGACGGTGGCCATCGTCCAGGAGGGCAGGTCGATCCAGCGTTGCAGCAGTTTGCCGCCGATGACGGCTTCGGCGCCGACCGCGACGACCCAGAAGAACCAGTACAGCCAGCCGGTGGTGAAGCCGGCCCACCCCCCGAAGGCCTTGCGGGCATATCCGGCGAACGATCCGGTCGACGGGTTGGTGGTGGCCATTTCGCCGAGCATGCGCATCACGAGGACGATGACGACACCGGTGATGGCGTAGGACACGAATGCCGCAGGGCCGGAGGTGTGCAGCAGGGCGCTCGAACCGACGAAGAGGCCGGCGCCGATGACACCTCCGATCGCGATCATGGTGAGGTGCCGTTGTTTCAGAGACTTCTGCAACGTCTCGGGCGGTTGTTCGAGAGTGGACATCACACGCTCCAAAGGTCGAGTCGGACACGAGGGCGTCAGGCGCGATCCGTTCCGCGGTGGTGGGACGCTCTGACAGAGGAAGTGCCGAGGGCGGGGCCTGGCGAGGTGGCGAACTTCCGTTCGTGTGTGACCAACGTAACGGCGCAACACGTAGCATGCTAGGGACAAGTGTCAGAACTTTTCGCCCCGTCAGTCAGACACTTGTATGGCCGACGCGGAATGATCGCCGTACGTATCGCCCACGAAACACGCTGTTCACGGAGATGATGAAGTGACTCTCGACGAAGTGGTCACCGAGGTGGCCGAACGACTGTCGGCATCAGTCGTCCTGGTCGACCGGGCGTTCTCGCTGATGGCTTACAGCACCCAGTCGCCGGGTGTCGACAGGGATCGGGTGCAGTCGATCCTCACCCGGAGCTGCCCGCCGGAAGCGCGCGCGTGGTACGAAAGCTTCGGGATTGCCGATACCGCACGCCCGGTGATCACGCCAGAGAATCCGGATATTGAAGCGTCGTCGCGGATCTGTCTTCCGGCTCGCTATGCAGGCGCGGCGTACGGATATCTGTTCGTCCTGCCGAATGAGAACAGCGCCGTGTCCGACGGCGATCTCACCGCCGCAATGTCCCTGGCCGGCCAGGCCGGCGCGCAACTCGCACACACCGCCCGGGGTCGTGACGATATGGCGGTCGCCGTCGCAGACCTCCTCGAAGGCGACCGAAAGGCTTTCGCCCGTGCGATTACTCGCATCGAAGACTCCGGGCTCTTTCCGGACGGTGGCGCGTTGACCGTGCTGGCCGTCGACGGGCTCCTGCCCGCCCCCGGCACGCGCAGTCTGCTGGCGCCGATCGGATCGCTGACCGCCGTCATGGTGCCCGCGGCGGACGGCGCCGTCGACCCTGTCCGGTCCGTTGCCGAAAGCGGTGCGGGTGCCGGTGCTCTGGTCGGAGTGGGAGGTTCGTATCGGGGACTGCGTTCGGCCCGGCGGAGTTGGCAGCAAGCCAAGCTGGGTGTCCGGGTCGCCCGGCACGACGAGTCGACGGAACCGATCGCCTACTGGGAAGAACTCGGCATCTACCGGCTGGCGTCGTGCGGGCCCACCGGCGCCCTCGCCGATGCAGTACTCACGCCGTCGGTGCGGGCCCTGCTCGACCACCGCAACGTCGACCTGCTCGCCACCGCCCGGACGTATCTCGACCGGGCGGGCGATACCGCCGCCACCGCCGCGATCCTCGGCATCCACCGTCAGACCCTGTACTACCGGCTCGCGAAGATCGAGGAGGTCTCCGGCCTCGACCTGTCGGTGGGCGCGCAGCGACTCGAGTTACACGTCGGTCTCACGCTGGGACGCTTCATCTTCGAGCACCAGGGTGTACGGGACACCTCCATCGGACAGGAGAACTGACTTCCTCTCGGAGGAGTCCTCACCGCGTCTCGGCCGTGTTCACCACGGCACGCACGATCTCGGTGACGGCGCGCACGGTGGGCCGGGTCTCCGAGCCGGCGAGGCGCAGGAGCACGATCCGCCTGCCGATCTCCTGGGTGAGGTCGACCCGGATGATCGGTACCGAGCTGTTGAGCCTGATCATCATGTCCGTGACCGGAGCCGCGCCCAGCCCCTTCGCGGCCAGCGCCAAGGAGACGGCGGTGTCGACGATTTCATGTCGTGCGATCGGCTCGAAACCTTCCTGCCGGCACGCGATTCGGATGGCGCGACCGAACTGGGTTTCCGCGGGCGGCAGAATCCAATTCCACTCCGCCGCCTCGCGCAGATCGATCGTGCACTCGGTGCGGATGCCGTAGGCCCCCGAGGAGACGGCGAGCCCGAATCGCTCGCTGCGCAGGGTGATCATCTCGATATCCGGAGTGCGGGGCATCGGCGAATTGGGATAGTCCAGCCCGAAGGCGACGTCGACCTGTCCGCGTTGGACCGCCAGGGCGGCCTCGTCGACGTCGAGTTCCCGGCTGCTGAGGGTGAGGAGCGGGTACTCGCGCTGCGCGGCGGCCACGACCGGCGGCAGTAGCGCGGCGGCGGTGCTGCCGAAGGTGCCGAGCAGAAGGGGCGCGGCCACGTCGTCGTGGACTGCGCGAAGCGCGTCGAGGGCGGTCTGTTCCGCGCCCAGGATCTTCACGGCGTGTTCGGCCAGGACGACGCCGGAATCGGTGAGGACGACGTTGCGTCCCATCTTGGTGACGAGTTGCGAGCCGACGGCCTTCTCCAACGCTGCGATCTGCTGCGATACGGCGCCGGCGGTGTAGCCGAGTTCTTCGGCGACCGCGACCATCGTTCCGCGCCGGGCCAGTTCCCGGAGCGTGACGAGGTGGGCCAGACTTATATTCATATAGGGATCCTAAACGGTTGCGGCTAGTTTTCTTCGCTGGTGCTATTCGATCCGGCAGACCACGATGAACGAGCGGGAACGAATCGTCGAACCGGCGCACTGTTCGAAAACCTCCGGCACACCACGACTTCGCTCTCACCCGAGCCCATCGACCCTGGAGCTGCACGCATGCCGATCACCCCGCAGTGGGAACTTCGCGCCGAGTTCGCTCGCCGCCTCTCGCACATGTACGGGAAGGAAGTTCCCGCTTACACCACGTTGCTCGAGGTGTCGCAGGCCGTCAACGACGCCGTGCTGTCGCGCCCCGGCTCCGACGCCGAACGGCTGGGCTCGATCGCTCGCGTCACCGCCGAACGCCACGGAGCCATCCGCGTGGGCACCCCACAGGAGATGGCGCAGGTGGCACGCGTGTTTTCGGCCATGGGCATGCACCCGGTCGGGTTGTACGACCTGCGCGAGGCGGCTGCCAGTTCCGTCCCGGTCGTCTCGACCGCCTTCCGGCCCACGGACCCGGAGGAACTGGCGCGCAACCCCTTCCGGGTGTTCACGTCCATGCTCGTTCCCGCGGACCGCCGCTTCTTCAGCGCAGATCTGCAGCGGCGCCTCGAGAGTTTCCTCGCCAGGCGCACGTTGTTCACCACCGAACTGCTGGTCCTCGCCGACCGGGCGAGCGAGTACCGGGGGCTGACTTCCGGCGACGCCGAGATGTTCCTGACTCTCGCGACGGCGGCGTTCAAGCTTTCCACCGAGGCCGTCGACCGCGCCTGGTACCACGAACTCGAGCAGGTGTCCTCGGTGGCCGCCGACATCGGCGGCGTCACCAGCACCCACATCAACCACCTGACCCCGCGTGTACTGGACATCGACGATCTCTACGCCCGCATGGAGCGTCGCAGCATCGACATGATCGACACGATCCAGGGACCGCCCCGGTGGGCCGGCCCGGATCTGCTGCTGCGTCAGACCTCGTTCCGGGCCCTCGCCGAACCGCGGGTGTTCCGCGAGGCCGACGGCAGCGTCGAGAAGGGTTCGCTGCGAGTGCGTTTCGGTGAGGTCGAAGCCCGCGGCATCGCCGCCACCGTCCGCGGACGGGAGGTCTACGACCGGTTGACGGTCGAGACCGAGCAGGCGGTCCGGGAGGCGGCCGCCGCCGCGCCGGTGTCGGCCGAGGTACGCAATCAGATCGCCGCGGAGCTGTGGAATCAGCAGATGCCTGCCACCGAGCAGGGATTGGCCCTGCACGACCTCGCCTACTTCACCTACACCGTGAACACCGGCAAGCAGCGGGGCGGGCACGCGCCGTCCAGGTCGCTGCCCGATCTGATCGACCAGGGCTGGGTCCGCCCCGAGCCGATCGTCTACGAGGACTTCCTGCCGAAGTCCGCTGCGGGGATCTTCCAGTCGAACCTGACGTCGGACGGTCGCAAGGACACCACCCAGTCGACAGCYGCTGTCGACGCCGCCTGGATGGAGGGAGTTCTGGGCTGTCCCCTGCACGACCCGTACGCGCTCTATGACGGGATCCGCCGCGCATCCCTCGATCGTGTGGCCACCGAACTGCACATCCGCGGACCCATCGAAGTACCTGCACCCATCGCTACCCCACCCATCGCTACCCAGGGAGTCAAGTAAATGAGCACCGCTGTCGCCGACACCATCACCCTGCCCACCACCGACGAACTGCGCACCCTCGCACGCACCAGCCTGCAGCGATGTGGGGTCGACCCGGCCGTCCTCGACACCGCCGGGGTGAAGAACACCATCACCGCCCGCACCCCGGTCACCGGGGAGAGCCTGTTCGACTACCCGGCTGCAGGCGCCGCCGACGTCGAGGCCGCGATCGACGCCGCCCACGACGCGTTCCTGCAGTGGCGTACCGTTCCCGGCCCGGTCCGCGGATTCCTGATCAAGCGCCTCGGCGAACTGCTCACCGCGCACAAGGAAGACGTCGCCAACCTGATCAGCATCGAGGTCGGCAAGATCCGCTCGGAGGCCCTCGGCGAGGTCCAGGAAATGATCGACATCTGTGACTTCGCGGTCGGTCTGTCCCGCCAGCTCGACGGCCGCACCATGCCCTCGGAGCGCCCCGGCCACCGCCTGATGGAGACCTGGCACCCGCTCGGTGTCGTCGGTGTCGTCTCCGCGTTCAACTTCCCGGCCGCGGTGTGGTCCTGGAACCTCGCCCTGGCCATCGTCTGCGGTGATGCGGTGATCTGGAAGCCGGCACAGCTGACCACCCTGACCGCCGCCGCATGCTCGGCGCTGTTCGACCGCGCCGCAGCGGAATCGGGCGCACCGGCCAACCTGAACGTCCTCGTCTCGGCGAGTGCGGCCGACACGCAGGCCCTGATCGACAGCCCGAAGGTGCCGCTGATCTCCGCCACCGGTTCCGAGCGAATGGGGGAGCAGATCGCCCCGCGCGTCGCCGCCCGCTTCGGCCGGGCGATCCTCGAACTCGGCGGAAACAATGCCGCGATCGTCACCCCGTCCGCGGACCTCGATCTCGCCACCCGCGGCATCGTCTTCGCCGCCGCCGGCACCGCAGGTCAGCGCTGCACCTCGATGCGCCGCATCATCGTTCACCGGGACATCGCCGACGAACTCCTCGACCGCATCACCGAGGTCTACCGGCGCCTCCCGATCGGCGACCCGTTCGCCGACGGCACCCTGGTGGGCCCGCTGATCGACGGCAAGTCCCACGCCAACATGACCGAAGCCCTCGACCAAGCCGTCGCGCAGGGCGGGCAGATCCTCGCCGGTGGTCAGCGCCGGCCGAGCAGCGACAATTCGTACTACGTCGAGCCCGCGATCGTGCGGATGCCGACCCAGAGCGAGATCGTCAAGGACGAAACCTTCGCACCGATCCTCTACGTGCTGACCTACGACACGTTCGAGGAGGCGATCGCCCTGCACAACGACGTCCCGCAGGGTCTGTCGTCGTCGATCTTCACCACCGACCAGCGTGAGGCCGAGCGATTCATCGCCGCCGACGGTTCGGACTGCGGCATCGTCAACGTCAACATCGGCACGTCCGGCGCCGAGATCGGCGGCGCGTTCGGCGGCGAGAAGACCACCGGCGGCGGCCGCGAATCCGGCTCCGACGCCTGGCGCGCCTACATGCGCCGCGCCACGAACACCGTCAACTACTCCCGTGAGCTGCCCCTGGCTCAGGGCGTCAACTTCGCCTGAAACCCCTTCGAATCGCACGAGGAGCAACGACGATGTTCGAATTGATCGACGAATGGGGCCCGGAGAAGGTCGTGTGTGTCTCCGACGCACGCACCGGCATGCGCGGCGTTCTGGTCATCGACAACACCGCCCGCGGAATGGGCAAGGGCGGCACCCGCATGTCCACCACCGTCAGTGTCGGCGAGGTCGCCCGGCTGGCCCGGAACATGACCTGGAAATGGGCCGGGGTCGACCTCTTCTACGGCGGCGCCAAGRCCGGGATCTGGGCCGACCCGAACGCCGAGTCGAAGGAAGCGGTCCTGCGGGCGTTCGTGCGAGCCCTGCGCAACGAGGTCCCCGAGGAATACGTCTTCGGGCTCGACGTCGGACTGACCGAGAAGGACGCCGCGATCATGCTCGACGAGGTCGGTGGCCGGGGCGGCGCCGTCGGCACCCCACACGCGCTCGGCGGACTCCCGTACGACCAACTCGGCGTCACCGGCCACGGAGTCGCGGAGTCGGCCGACGCCGCCGCGCAGGCGATCGGCCTGTCCACCGGTTCGCTGAGCGTATCCATCCAGGGCTTCGGAGCGGTCGGCGCGGCGAGCGCGAAACGCCTTGCCGAACTGGGCGCGACCGTCGTCGCGGTCTCGACGTCGCGAGGTGGCATCCACAACCCGGACGGCCTCGACGTCGCCACCCTGCTCGACCTGCGCGAACGATACGGTGACGGACTGGTCGACGAGTACTCCGACGCCAAGCCGCTCGCCGCCGGGGAAGAACTCTCGGTGACGGCGGACGTCCTGATCCCGGCAGYATTGCAGGACGTCATCGACGCCGATCTCGCCCGGACGTTGCCCGCCAGGATCGTCGTCGAAGGCGCGAACCTGCCGAGCAGCCCCGAGGCGCAGTCGGTGCTGCACGGCCGCGGCGTGACCGTCGTCCCGGACTTCATCGCCAACGCCGGCGGCGTGGTGGCCGCAGCGGTGGCCATGGACGCGCGCTACTCCGGTATCCGTCCGGAACCCGCCGCGGTGTTCGCCAACATCTCGAACAAGCTGCGCGCCAGCACCATCGACACCCTCGATGCGTCGAAGGCTCAGGGTCGTACCACCCACGAGGTGGCGCGCAGCACCGCCCAGGACCGCGTGCGCGAAGCCATGGTGTTGCGTGGACGGGCTCCGCGGAACGCAGCGCTCTAGAAGACGGTTCGGCATAACATAATCACTCTTCAGGAAAGAAGAAGCGACATGAGCAAGGAACTCCCCGAGCAGGCATCCGTCGTCGTGATCGGTGGTGGCGTCATCGGCGCCAGTATCGCGTTCCACCTCGCCGAATCCGGGGTCTCCGATGTCGTCCTCCTGGAAAAGGACGAGTTGGCCTGTGGCTCGACCTGTAAGGCCGCAGGCGGCGTCCGTGCGTCGTTCAGCAACGAGGCCAACATCGCGATCGGTCTGCGCGGCCTCGAGGTGTATTCGCGGTTCGCCCAGGACTACGGTCAGGAGATCGACTTCAGCCGCGACGGCTACCTCTACCTTCTCTCGGACCAGACCAACGTCGACATCTTCACCGAAAGCGTGGCGCTGCAGAACCGGCACGGTGTTCCGAGCCGGATGATCACTCCCGACGAGGCGAAGAAGATCTCGCCGCTCATCAGTACCGACGGACTCCTCGCTGCCTCCTGGTCCCCCCAGGACGGCAAGGCGACACCGGAATCGGTGGTGATGGGGTACGCCGCGGCCGCCCGTCGCCGCGGCGCCCGCATCATCCGGCACTGCGCGGTCACCGACATCGAGAGCACGGGCGGCACCATCACCGCCGTCGTCACCGAACACGGACGTATCACGACGAGCACCGTGGTCTGCGCCGCCGGGGCGTGGTCGGCGGAGATCGGCACCATGGTCGGGGTGAACATCCCCGTGGTCCCCGTCCGCCGTCAGATCGCGTTCACCGAGCCGCTGTCCGAGTTGCCCGAGTTCTCGCCGTCGCTGACCATCGACTTTCCCTCGAACTTCTACTTCCATCCCGAAGGCAAGGGCCTGTTGCTCGGCTGGTCCGACCCGAACGAGCCCGAGGGATTCAACCTCAGGTTCGAACTCGAGGACTGGTTGATGGGTCTCGGCGCGATCGCCGAGACCCGGGTGCCTGCCGTTCTGGACTACGGCATCAGCACCGGCTGGGCCGGACTCTACGAGGTCACTCCCGACCGCAACCAGATCATCGACCGATCCACCGAGGTGGAAGGCCTGCTCATCGCCACCGGTTACTCCGGCCACGGCTTCCTGATGGGACCGGCGACCGGTGAGATCGTGCGCGACCTCTACCACAGCAGGGAGCCCGGTTACGACATCAGTTCGTTTGCTCTGCGCCGCTTCGCGAAGACCGGCATCGGCGCAGGCGAGACGAACATCGTCTGACCGGACGCACCACCGGGACTGCGGTTCCATCCCTCGAGGAAGACTGGGGCCCGACCTGTCCGAGCACGAACCGACACCTGGAGCAGTTGTGCCGACCTTCGATCCCGGACCGCCGGCCGCACTACCACCCGCCCGGGAATTCGCCGGCATCGAAGTGGTCGATGCCAGCGAACACAACCTCGCCCACGTCGATGTGTTCATTCCCCGGGACTGCATCGTCGCGTTCACGGGGGTGTCGGGATCGGGCAAGTCGTCGTTGGCCTTCGGTACCATCTACGCCGAAGCGCAACGACGCTTTCTCGAGTCCGTCACCCCGTACGCGCGCCGATTGATGGATCAGGTCGGAGCACCCAGGGTGGGGGACATCACGGGGCTTCCACCCGCGGTCGCGTTGCAGCAGGCCCGCGGTCACACCTCCGCCAGATCGTCGGTCGGCACCCTCACCCACATCTCCAACGTGCTGCGCATGCTGTTCTCCCGGGCCGGCACCTACCCGCCGGACGCCCCCATCCTCGACTCGAACGCCTTCTCGCCCAACACACCGGAAGGAGGATGCCCGACCTGCCACGGACTCGGACGCACCCACGACGTCGACGTCGACGCCCTGGTGCCGGACCCGAACCGCAGTATCCGCGACGGCGCCGTCGCCGCCTGGCCCGGCGCCTGGCTGGGGAAGAACTACCGCGACATCCTCGACACCCTCGGCATCGATGTGGACCGCCCATGGTCGGAACTCCCTGCAGATCAACGTGAGTGGATCCTCACCACCGATGAGCAGCCCACCGTCACGGTGTCACCGATCCGCGACCCGGGCAAGATGGTGCGCGACTACCAGGGAACGTTCTCGAGCGCCCGCACCTACGTCTTGCACACCTTCGCGACGACGAAGAGCGCAACCCAGCGGGCGAAGGTGTCGCGATATCTGGTCTCCCGCCCCTGCGGCGCATGCGACGGCAAGCGGCTGCGACCCGAGGCACTGGCGGTGCGGTTCGCCGGCCTCGACATCGCCGACGCGACCGAACTGCCACTGGCCGAGCTGGCCACGGTTCTCGAAACCGCGGTCCCCTCACACGATGCCTCCGCAGACGACGCCACCGTTCGAGCATCGGAGGCGTTGGTGGACAACCTACTCGGACGCCTCCGAGGGTTGTCCGAGCTCGGGCTGGGATACCTGAGTCTCGGCCGATCGACCACCACCCTGTCGCCGGGAGAGCTTCAGCGCCTTCGGTTGGCCACCCAGCTGCAGTCGGGCCTGTTCGGCGTGCTGTACGTCCTGGACGAGCCGTCCGCGGGCCTGCACCCCGCCGACACCGAGGCGCTGGTCGCCGCCGTGCGGCGGCTTCGCGCCGCAGGCAACTCCGTCTTCGTCATCGAACACAACCTCGACGTCGTCCGGGCGGCGGACTGGATCGTCGACGTCGGCCCCGATGCCGGGGAGCACGGTGGGAGGGTCCTCTACAGCGGCACGGTGGACGGTCTCGCGAAGATTCCCGAATCCGTCACCCGCCGATACCTTTTCGAACCACTGGAGAGTTGCCCCGAGCCCGCACAGCCGAGCAGGTGGATCGAACTCTCCGGCATCACGATGCACAATCTGCAGGATCTGAGTGTGCGGATCCCGCTCGGGGTGCTCACCGCGGTCACCGGCGTGTCCGGCTCCGGCAAATCCACACTCGTCAGCCGTGTGCTCACGGACGTCGTCGGCCGGCACCTCGGCGTCGACGACGAACCCGGCCCCGACACCGTGGGCGACGACGCCGACGACTCCACGGCTGTCCTGGCCGACGGCCGGGACATCGCCGAACCGACCGTGGTGTCGTCCCACGGGCTCGGACACATCGACCGGCTGGTGCGTGTGGACCAGACCCCGATCGGGCGGACGCCGCGCTCGAATCTCGCGACCTACACCGGACTGTTCGACGTGATCCGGAAACTCTTCGCTGCACACCCCACCGCCCGCGAACGCGGATACAGTCCCGGCCGTTTCTCGTTCAACGTCACCGGTGGCCGATGCGACGAGTGCGAGGGTGCCGGCGCGATCACCATCGGCATGCTGTTTCTCCCCGAGGCCTCCGCGCCGTGCCCGGCCTGCGCCGGCGCACGCTACAACTCCGAGACTCTCGAGATCCTGGTCGACGGCCGATCGATCGCCGACGTCCTCGCGATGACCGTCGACGACGCCCGGGACTTCCTGAACCATGTCCCGGCCGCCAAGAAGAGCCTCGACATGCTGGTAGAGGTGGGTCTCGGATATCTGCGGCTCGGCCAATCCGCCACTACGCTGTCGGGTGGGGAGGCGCAACGCGTCAAGCTGGCCAGCGAACTGCAGCGCGTCCGATCCGGGCACACGCTCTACGTGCTCGACGAACCCACGACCGGATTACACCCCGCCGATGTGGACCGACTCATGGTGGTGCTGCGCCGTCTCGTCGCGGCGGAGAACAGCGTCGTCCTGGTCGAACACGACATGTCGGTGATCGCCTCAGCGGACTGGATGATCGATCTCGGGCCCGGCGGCGGAGACAACGGCGGCCGCATCATCGCCTCGGGTCAGCCGGCGATTGTCGCGGAGACGGCCGACTCCGCCACCGCCGCATATCTCGGCCGGCACTTCGCACCGTCGGCGGTGTAGGTCCGGGGGAGGGCCCGCTAGCGTCACGCCACGGGCGAGGTCCCCTTTCGCGGAGAAATGAAAAGAACAGACAGCTTTTGGTGGCGCCGGAATACCCAGCGATCGCGCTCGAAGTCGCTAACCGTCACGGTCGAATTTTCCGATGCGCAGTAATGGTGCATTTCGGATTATTCCGCCCGAGTTCTTCGACGGCGTGTTCCGCCGCCGAGGTATTCATACGTACAGATCAGAGTGATGGCCAGGCTGGCCCCAGGTGAGCCTGGCCATCGCGTGTCGGATCTCTCCGCTGGTCAGCCGAGTCCGATTCCGCCGCCGAACGTGAGGCTGAGCCACTTCAGGAACGCCTCGAATGCGACGTTGAAGTCGATTCCTGCAGAACCCATCAGAATTCACTCCTCTGTTGGTGATGAAAATCCACGGGATCGTCGATCGCCGCTTACTTCATTTATCGCGTTCGCGATCTCGGGGCGTTTCACCAAACCGGAATTTTCTCACATATTGAAATTTGACAACCGTCCATTTTGATCTGAACAATGGTTCGAGGGATGGACGCCATTTCGGGTGAAGGTTTGTCTGTTTCTGGGCCTTACGACGGAGATCGGGCCGTGCGCCCCGGATCAGAACGGACGGCGAAGGAGTGAGAACGTCATGGCGACGGCAGACGAGCAGGCCGGGACACCGGACAGCACGGCGGTTCGAGTCGCCCTGTGGCGGGCGATGCACGTGCTGGTCGACCCGCCGCCGCACGTTTTCGTCGACGAGATCGGCCTGCAGCTGGCGGCCCCGGACGAGGGCTGGCGGGATCGCCCGGACATGGATCCGACCGGCACCAGCGGGTTTCGGGCGGCCATCGTCGCCCGTGCTCGCTTCATCGAGGATCTGGTCGCCGAGCAGGCAGGCCGCGGCGTCGTCCAGTACGTCGTCCTGGGGGCGGGCCTGGACACGTTTGCCCAGCGCAGGACGGAGATCGCCGCCYGCATGCGGGTCTTCGAGGTCGACCAGCCGAGCCCTCAGGCGTGGAAGCGGCAACGGCTGACCGACGTGGGTTTCGGTGTCCCGGAATGGCTTCGGATGGTGCCGGTGGATTTCGAGGCGAACGAGTCGTGGTCGGAGCGGCTTGTCGCGGCGGGCTTCGATCCTGGCAGGCCCGCGGTCGTCGTCTCCACCGGCGTCACCATGTACCTCACGAAAGGAGCCACCGCCGCCACCCTGCGCCAGCTCGCCGGTCTCGCTCCCGGTTCGACGCTGGCGATGACGTTCCTGCTGCCCACCGATCTCGTCGACGTCGCCGATCGCGCCGGACTCCAGGTGTCCGAGAACGGCGCGCGGGCGTCCGGAACGCCGTTCGTCAGCTTCTACACCCCGCAGGAGATGCTGGCACTGGCCCGCGACTCCGGCTTCGACAGCCCCCGGCACGTGTCGGGGGCCTCGCTCGCCGAACGCTACTTCGCCGACCGCACCGACGGCCTGCGGCCGTCGAGCGGCGAGGACCTGTTGGTGGCCACTATCTGATGGCGTCCGTTAACGCCGTCCCCGGTCGCGTGACCGTGTCGTGATCGTGGGTCGGCATGGTGTCCAAGCCGGTGCAATCTCGCCTCGAGATAACGCTACTGTGTGGTACAGGTCACAAGTTGGTATCGCGATGTTAGCCGGGAATCGCGCCGCGTGCCGCGTCACCAGGGCAAACAGCCGTGGAGCTGGACATGTGTCTAGATGACAGGTGCGGCTCGGTCCGCTACAACTGATCGTGCATCGACAGTGACGTGACTCACATTTTGCGTCCGGACGGGATCGCCGGCACACCGGCGGCAGATGCACGAGAGCGAAGGAGTACTGCGGAATGATCGAGGACAGCACCGAACCATCCCTCACTCCAGTCCCCAGCCCGACGCGCCTGGTTCCGCGCAGGCGCCCCGATGGCCGAGAACTGCTCGGCACGGCGAAGGGCATTCTGATTGCAGGCCGCGGCTGCTCTGACGCCCAGGCGTTCGACGAACTTCTCGACGTCGCACGACGCCATCACCTGACCGTCCTCGGCGCCGCCCGGAGCCTGGTCGAGCTGGCAGCCGGCCCCTCCTCCCGGCCGCGCAGGACCGACACCGCCCGATTCGACGAGTGGGAGCAGTTGGTCGCCCAGCTCCCTCCCCGCCGACACGCTCAGGCAAGTTGACGCAACAGGGGGCGGTGGGCGGCATTCAGGCCGATCCCGACGAGATCAGCGGAACGGAATCGGGCCACCTGCGCGAAACCACGTCGTCGCTCACCCCCGACGCGGTCGTATGGCCGGACCCGAGCCCGCTCGATTCGTGGTGGAAGCGTGTGGTCATCGACCACGCGACCGCGCTCGCCGAGGGTGAACCCTCCATGTACGCCGAGGGCGAGCCCTCCGTATACGCCGAGGGCGAGCCCTCCACGCGGCACGAGTAGGCGTCCGAGATTCTTCTTTCGCTGTCGATCATTGTCTCGCCCGCGTAGGGGGAGGAGTGTGGGAGATGGGGATTGGCCGTCGGCGCCGCGGGGCGCCGCCCGAGGAGAAGGATGCCATCGTGTATGCACGCTCTTCCACCTTTGATGCGCACCCGTCGTTCATCGACGAGGGGATCAAGCACGTGCGCGACACCGTGATGCCCGCGCTCGCCGACATCGCAGGGTCCGCCGGAATGTCCTTGCTGGTCGATCGAGGCTCCGGCCGGTGCATCGCCACGAGCTCCTGGACGGACGACGAGGCTCTGCGCGCGAGCGAAGCACCTGTTCGACAGCTGCGTGACCGCATGGCCGAGGTTTTCCACGCCACCGCGACCGTGTCGCGGTGGGACATCGCGGCCCTGCACCGTGACCACCGCTCACATCAAGGCGCCTGGGTGCGGGTCGCGTGGCTCGAGGTCGAGCCGGGGCACCTGGACCGTGTGATCGACGTGTACAAGATGTCCTCGCTGCCCGCCATGCACGACCTCGAGGGATTCTGCAGCGCGAGTCTGCTCGTCGATCCGGCCGCCGGTCGTGTGGTGTCGTCGATGACCTTCGACAAGGCCCCGCCTGCGGGCGGTGGTACCGGTGAAGTGGCCGAGAATGTCGGAACGTCGGAAATGTGCGAGTCCGGCGCTCGGCTCCTCGAGGTGGGGGAGTTCGAATTGGCGATCGCTCATCTGCACGTCCCCGAGATGGCGTGACGAGCCGATCATGTGAGGTGGGCTTCGAAGGGTGGCGACTTCCGTATCCCTACGGTCAGGGGGTCGATGCACGAGAGTAGGTGATCGTTCTCCCTCCTGTTGCCTATCGAGATTCTGATTTCCCGGGGTCCCGCCAGCCGGACAAGTGCACCGAGCTGCGCCAGGAGTCGTACCTTCTCCGGTGCGGCGTGATGGTGGGGAAGGAACAGGAAGTTCGCCTGGCTGGGGACTACCTCGATCCCCGCACCTGTCAGAGTGTCGTATACACGCCTCCTCTCGGACACCGTTGCAGTGATGCGAGATTCGAGGGCAGCCGTCACCGCGGGTTCGAGACACGCGAGGGCTGCCGCCTGAGCCACCGTGGAGACGGAGAAGGGGATGCGTACGGCGCGCAGCAAGGAGCCGACATCGGGGGACGACAGGGCATAACCGATCCGCAGTCCCGCCAATCCCGCGGACTTCGACAGCGACGCGAGCACGACGACGTTCGGGAATCGTCCGAGGAGTCTGGGGCCGCTCGCAGCGTCGGGATCGGTGACGAACTCGCGATAGCACTCGTCGAGGACGATCAGCAGGTCTTCGGGTACCGCCTCCATGAAGGCCTCGAGCGCGGTGTGGTCGACAGTGGTGCCGGTCGGGTTGTTCGGCAGGCATAGAAGTACCACCCGAGTGCGGTCGTTGATTGCGGCGAGGATGCGAGCGAGATCGAGGCGGTGGTCGGGCGTGAGCGCGACGCGAATCGGTGTCGCTCCCGCAAGCAGCGTGGTGTGCTCGTAGCTCGAGAACGAAGGCCATCCGTAGACGATTTCAGTTCCCGGGCCGGCGCATGCCGTGACGATGTTGCGCAGGAGACTGCTGGATCCGCTGTCGACGCTCACCTGATCGGGGGACAGGTGCCACCGACTGGCGAGGGCCTCGGTCAGTTCCCTGCTGTCGAAGTCCGGGTACCGATTGGCCCGGGTGATGCTCGCGCGGATCGCCGCCGCCACCCTGTCGTCCGGCGGGAAGGGCGACTCGTTCGAAGCGAGCCGCGCTGCTGGTCTCATGGACGATCCGGAGTCGCCGGGAACGTAGCTGTCGATCTCGAGGATGCCGGGGCGGTGTCGGATCATGTGAGGTCGGCGTCGGTGGCGCGGTGGACCCAGTTCGCGAACTTCTCGGAGCGAGCACGGTCGGCCAGATAGCGTCGAACTATGCGTTCGACGTAGTCGGCCACGTCTGTGGCGGGTAGTTTGTGGCCGCGCAGTTTGCGCCCGAAGCTCGTGTCCAGGCCGAGGCTGCCGCCGAGATGAACCTGGAATCCCTCGACCTGTTCGGAGTCGGCGTTGGTCACGATCATGCCCTTGAGGCCGATGTCGGCGACCTGAATGCGTGCGCACGAGTTGGGGCACCCGTTGAGGTGCAACGTGATCGGGTGCTCGAGTCGATCCTGGACGTCGGCGAGTCGGTCCTCGATCTCGGAGATGACGGTGGCGGCCCGCGCCTTGGTCTCGACGATCCCGAATTTGCAGAATTCGATGCCGGTGCATGCCATGGTGCTCCGTCGCCAGGGTGACGGACGCGACGGGAATCCGAGACTGTGGAGACTGGATTGGAGTGGGTCGATCTGTTCGTCGGGCACGTCGAGGACGACCAGCTTCTGCATCGGGGTGATGCGGACCCGTCGGGATCCGGAGGACTCGGCAACGCTCGCCAGGTCGATGAGCATGGTGCCTCCGACTCTGCCGACGACAGGTGCGATTCCCACGGCGTTGAGACCGTTTTTCTGCCGCTGGATTCCGACGTGGTCGCGTGGTTCGTCGAGCGGCTCGGGCGCGGGACCATCGATCATCGGGTGTCCGAGGTACTCCTTCTCGAGCACGTCGCGGAACTTCTCGACACCCCAGTCCGCGACCAGGAACTTCAGGCGTGCCTTCGCCCGCAGGCGTCGATAACCGTGGTCACGGAAGAGGGAGACGATGCCGATCCACACGTCGGGCACGTCCTCGAGCGGAACCCATGCGCCCAATCGTTCGCCGATGCGAGGATTGGTCGACAGGCCGCCGCCTACCCAGACATCCAGTCCTGGAACGTGTTCCGGGTGTTCGACGCCGATGAATGCGACATCGTTGATTTCGTGGACGACGTCCTGGAGTCCGGAGATGGCGGTCTTGAACTTGCGCGGCAGGTTGGAGTATTCGGGGTTCGCGATCAATCTGCGGGTGATCTCGCGCAGTGCGGGCGTGGCGTCGAGGACCTCGTCGACGGCGATGCCTGCCATCGGCGAGCCGAGGACCACGCGCGGGGTGTCACCTGCGGATTCGGCTGTGGTGAGGCCTACCCCCTCGAGCCTCCGCCAGATGTCGGGTAGGTCCTCGACCCTGATCCAGTGCAGCTGAATGTTCTGGCGGTCGGTGAGGTCCGCGGTGTCGCGGGCGAACTGCCGGGAGACTTCGCCGACGACGCGCAGCTGTTCGGTGGTCAGTGCTCCTCCATCGATGCGGATGCGGAGCATGAAGTGCTCGTCCTCGAGCTCTTCCGGTGGCAACGTGGCGGTTCGGCCGCCGTCGATGCCGGGTGCGCGCTGGGTGTAGAGCCCCCACCAGCGGAACCGGCTTCGACGATCGGTGGGGTCGATGCCGGCGACACCGGTGCGGCAGTACACCTCTTCGATCCGTTTGCGCACGTTGAGGCCGTCATCATCCTGCTTGACTTTCTCGTTCACGTTGAGTGGCTCGCGATCGCCCTGTGCCCATTGCCCCTCTGGGCGCTGGGGCTTCGCTCGGGCAGGACGGGTCGTCGGTGTCGTCATCCGGTGCTCCTGTCGAAACTGTGTGGGCCAAACTGTAGCGTAGGCGAATAGATCGTGCATTAATAATATGTGCACGCCTCGATTTTTCGCGAAGTGAAGGATGAACCATGAGCAGAAGCAATTTTCTGGTCGACRCAGACTGGGTCGTCGAACACGGGAAGGACCCCGACGTCGTCCTCGTCGAGGTGGATGAGGACACCACCCAGTACGAGAAGAACCACATCGACGGTGCCGTCCGCATCGACTGGAAACGCGACCTTCAAGATCCCGTACGCCGCGACTTCATCGACCGGCGATCGTTCGAGAAACTCCTGTCCGAGCGGGGAATCGCCAACGGCGACACGGTGATCCTGTACGGCGGGAACAACAATTGGTTCGCGGCCTACGCGTACTGGTACTTCAAGCTCTACGGTCACCGCGACGTCCGGCTGCTCGACGGCGGACGCAAGAAGTGGGAGCTCGACGGCCGGCCGTTGTCGAGCGATACTGTCGCCCGACCGGCTACCGACTACGTGGCGTCCGAGCCCGTGTCGGGTATCCGCGCGCACCGCGACGAGGTGATCGAGCAGATAGGAACGAAGAGCATCGTCGACGTCCGGTCGCCCGATGAATTCTCCGGCAAGATCCTCGCTCCGGCGCAGTTCCCGCAGGAACAACCCCAGGTTCCGGGGCACGTCCCGACCGCTGTCAACGTGCCGTGGTCCAAGGCTGCCGCTGACGACGGCACCTTCCTCGGCGAGGGCGAACTCCGCGCCCTGTATGCCGATGCCGGTCTCGACGACACGAAGGACATCATCGTCTATTGCCGAATCGGCGAGCGATCCGCGCACAGTTGGTTCGTGCTCCACGAACTGCTCGGCTACCCCGAGGTCCGGAACTACGACGGCTCCTGGGTGGAGTACGGCTCGTTGGTCGGCGTCCCGGTCGAGAGGTGACCTGCCTTGATCGGCTCTCGCTTCGTCGAACTCAATCAACGCGTGCGGTTCATGATGTTCACCGTGTTCCAGGTGGTCCCCGGCGTGCTTCCCGGTGTGCGCGCCGAGGTCGTGGAGGATGCACGTGCCTACTTCGAGGGAGTCGCCGAGTCCGGTGTCGTGCTCCGCGGAATTTGCGACGTCGCAGGACTGCGTGCAGACGCCGACTTCATGATCTGGACGCATGCCGACACCGTCGAAGGGTTGCAGGCGGCCTACTCGGGCTTTCGGCGCTGCCGACTCGGGCGAGCGTGTACCACGGTCTGGAGTGCGGCCGCGCTCCACCGGCCGGCCGAATTCAATCGCAGCCATATCGCTGCATACGTGGCCGATGAGGAGCCGGGGCAGTTCGTGTGCGTGTACCCGTTCAACCGATCGCTCGAGTGGTATCTGCTGCCGGACGTCGAACGGCSACGGCAGCTCGCCGAGCACGGCCGAGCGGCTCGTGCCTACCCGGATGTGCGTGCCAACACCGTGAGTTCCTTCGGATTGAGCGACTACGAGTGGATCCTCGCCTTCGAGGCTCCGGACCCGAGCCGGATAGTCGACATGATGCGAGACCTTCGCGCCACCGACGCGCGCCGGCACGTTCGGCTGGAAACGCCCTTTTTCTCCGGCCCGCGAACCGGCCTCGATACCCTCGTTGCGCGTCTGCCTTGACGATCGTCGAGCGCCTCCAGATTGATTCGTGCAATATTAGTTATTGCACGAATTAATCTGGTAGCCTGGTCGCATGACCGCAGACGTGCAGCAGAGTGAGGCCGGCGACGATCTACTTGCTCTTGACCGGCAGGTGTGTTTCGCACTCGCGATCGCGAACCGGGCGGTGCTCGCCGTCTACCGCCCCTTGCTCGAACCGATGGGGCTGACTCATCCGCAGTATCTGGTGATGCTCGCTCTCTGGGGAAAGGCCCCGATGGCGGTCAAGGAGATCGGGACCGCGCTGCAACTCGATTCACCCACCCTCTCGCCGCTCCTCAAGCGCCTCGAGGCGTCTGGACTGATCACGCGCACCCGCAGCCGGGCCGATGAGCGGCAATTGGATGTCGAGCTGACCGAAGCCGGTGCTGCGCTGCGGGCGGAAGCAGTGAAGATTCCGCCCGCCGTGATCGAAAAGCTCGGTGTCAGCCTGGCCGAACTCGAGGAACTTCACGACGTTCTCACCCGCGTCAATCAGGCTGCGCTCAGAGCGGGCGCGCTCGATCAATGAGGGAAAACATGTCGAATTCGATTCCAGCACAACATGAACAGGTTGTTGTCATGTCGCGAAAGACGCAACGAACCCGGCCCGGCCCCCTGCAGTGGCTGGGCTACGCGGTGGGCCGCACACTTCCCGACTCCATGCAGGACTGGGTCCGCAACGACCTGGTCGGTGACTGGGCCGTTCCCCGGCACCTCGTTCGCAGCATGGTCCCGTTCGTTCCGGTCTTCGCCGCGTTCTTTCTGTTCCCGGGTCCGCTCGGGCTGCGAGCCTCCATGGTCCTGCTCGGAGTGCTACTCGCCGTGTTCTATGCGGTGTCGTATATGGCGCAGAACCGATCTCGACGCCTCGAGAGGCACGGGCTGCCGCCCGATCTGGAGAACCCGAAGAAGGCGTCCCGTCATGACGCCGAAAAGGCGGCGTACGAGAAGCTTCACGGACCTTCCGTCACCTGGGGCGTCGAGCGGCGGGGCGGCAACGAACTCCGCTGAAGCCGGTCGATCAGCCCGAGAACGGTCACATGGTGAGGACCATGCGATAGCGTGCCCGCCCTTCCTCCATCGCGGCGTAGGTCTCCGCGGCTTCGCTCAGGGGCCGCTCCTCGATCCGGGCGCGCACGCCGGACAGGACCGCGAATTGCATCGTCTCCTCGACGTCGCGGGCGGTGCCGGAGGGGTGGCCGGTGACGTTGACGCCGGGAGTGATCAGCTGCAGGGGACTGATCGGCAGTGGGTCGGGCGTGACACCGACGACGGTGAGCTCACCGAGCGGAAGCAGCCCGCCGACCACGGCACCCATCGCCTTCGAATTCGCCGCGGTACCCAGAACCACCGACACGCCACCGAGTGCACGTAATGCTTCGCTGACGTCGCCGGCGGTGGAGTCGATGTAGTGATGGGCGCCCAGCTGGCGAGCGTCGTCGGCTTTGTCGGCGCCACGAGCGATGGCAATCGTCTCGAAGCCCATCGCCCGGGCGAACTGCACCCCGAGGTGGCCGAGCCCGCCGATGCCCAGGATGGCGACGCGGTCGCCCGGAACTGCTCGTGTCTTCCGCAGCGCGTCGAACGTCGTGACCCCGGCGCAGCCCAGGGGTGCGGCCTCGGTGAAGGACAGTTCGCTCGGAATCCGGGCGAGCGCGTTGGCGGGAACCGTCACGGACTCCGCGTATCCGCCGGGGTACTGCCAGCTCGGCACCTGCAATTTCTCGCAATAGATGAAGGTGCCCTTGCGGCACGGAATGCACTGGTTGCAGTGCCCGCCGAACCAGCCCACCCCGACGCGGTCGCCAACGGCATAGTTGTCGACGCCGGCACCGAGTTCGGCTATGGTTCCGGCGATTTCGTGACCCAGTGTCAACGGCCACGACATCTCGGGGAACGCGCCGCTGACGAACGCGTGGTCGGTGCCGCACACGCCGCACGCGGAGACGGCTATGCGAACGTGGTCGCGCGGTGGCGATTCCGTTTCGACGTCGACGAGTGTCAGCGGCTCGCCGGGGGCCTGGACGTGAACTGCCTGATGGGTTGGCATCTGCATCATTCCTGTCTGTCATCGTGAGCGATCGAGACCCACGTTCCAGTCAAGACCCTCGGCGGAACTCCTGACAAGGGTTGACGCAGGCTGTGGGGCGCCTCTTCCGAGCTCGCGCATGTCCGGTATTGACACCGGGGGTGCCGGGGGTCACAATTCACGAAGTTGACATGACTGTCACGTCATACTTTGTTCGATTGCCCGAGGAGGCAGGATGACCACGTCCATATCCGACATGCGAGAACTGGGCCGGCGGTTGAGCAACTGGGGGCGCTGGGGTGCCGACGACGAGCGTGGAACCACGAACCTCATCACTCCCGAGCGTGTGGCGGCTGCCGCTGCGCTGATTCGGACCGGCACGATATTCGAATTGGGCATCCCACTCGACGGGGACGGGCCCCAGCCGGGAGGCAATCGGATCAACCCGATCAGGCTGATGGCCGAGAACGGGCAGGAGCAGGTGCTCCCCGGCGGCTTCAAATGGGCCGACGACTACGTCTTCATGCCGCTGCAGGCGGGCTCGCAGTACGACTCCCTGTCCCATGTGCACTACGACGATCAGCTCTACAACGGTCATCCCGGTACGGGGGTCACCGTCAAGGGTGCCGACAAGTGCGGGATTCACACTCAGGCGAAGGGGATCGCCGGTCGCGGCGTGCTGCTCGACGTCGCCAGGGCGCGCGGTGTGGAGTGGCTCGAGGCCGGGACGGCGATCACTCCGGACGAACTCGACGCCGTCGCCGCCGCACAGAACGTCGAGGTCGGTCCGGGCGACATCGTGCTGATCCGCACCGGTTGGCGAGCAAAGTTTCTCGCCGACCACGATCCGGCAGGATTCATGGCCGGTGAGCCGGGTTTGAGTCTGTCGTGCGCCACGTGGCTGCGGGAGCGCGACGTCGCGGTGGTGGGCTCGGACAACTGGGCGGTCGAGGTGATGCCCGGCGAGAATCCGGGGGCGTTGTTCGAGCTTCACATGGTGCTGATCCGCGACATGGGCATGACCCTTGCCGAGTTGCTCGACTTCGAGGAGCTGTCCGCCGCCTGCGCTGCCGACGGCCTGTACGACTTCTTCTATGCCGGACCGCCTCTCCAGTTCACCCGCGGGGTCGGGTCGCCGATCAACCCGCTCGCGATCCGGTGAGCGCCGAGTCCACCACCACCTCTTCCCGACCAAGGAGAAACTGAATGCTGGTCAGCGACATCGTCGAGTACGGCGCGCGCAAGCATCCCGATCGGATCGCGCTGCGATTCGAGGACGAGGCAGTGACCTATGCTGAGCTGCGTGATCGCAGCCGACGGCTCGCCGGCGCACTGCTCGGTGTTGCCGCGCCGGGGGACCGGGTCGCGATCCTGTCCACCAACTGCACCGAATACTTCGACTGCTACTACGGTGTGCCGATGGCCGGGATGGCCCTGACCATCCTCAACTTCCGTCTGCATCCCGACCAGATCGCCGCGTTGATCCAGCATTCCGGTGCCACCGTGCTGATCGTGGCCGAAGAGTTCGCCGGCGCCGTCGACCAGATTCGCGGTTCTATCCCGTCGGTGCACACGGTCGTCTCGATCGGGGCCACCCCGGGAACCGTCGGCTGGGACGAGTTCGTCGGTGCCGGACCCGCGCAGGCGCCGACGGTTCGGCCGGCACCGGACGACATCGCATGGCTGGTCTACACGTCCGGCACGACCGGGACACCGAAGGGTGTGATGATCAGCCACCGCAACCTGGTCAGCGGGATCACGTCCTCGGCGCTGCAGTGGGCTCTGCCGGAGGACACGGTCTTCTTGTTCTGTTTCCCGCTGTGCCATGTCGGCGGGTACGTGACGTTGCTCAACCACCTGATGGGGAGCACCGTCGGCATCGTCCGCGCCTACGACAATGCGACGTTCCTGYGTCTCGTCGAGCAATGGCAGGTCACTCAGACCGGGCTGGCACCCACGATGATCAACTTCCTGCTCCAGGATCCGGCCCTTGCCGACCACGATCTCAGCACCCTGCAAGCGATCGGGTACGGATCGTCGGCGATCCCGGCGCAGGTGCTGCGGCAAGGACTCGAACGTCTCCGCTGCGACTTCTATCAGGGCATGGGAATGACGGAACTCGCTGGCAACGTGCTCCACCTCGACCACGACGCGCATCGGCGCGCTGCCGGTAGTGAGAGCGGATTACTTGCTGCCGCAGGAAAACCCATGCGCCTGGTCGACATCCGCATCGTCGACGACGCCATGCGCGACGTGCCCACCGGTCAGGTGGGGGAGATGGTGGTCCGCGGCGACCAGGTGATGACCGGCTACTGGCGCGATCCGGACGCGACGGCGGCCGCGTTCACCGACGGCTGGTTCCACACCGGTGACCTGGTCCGACGCGACGACGAGGGCTTCGTCTACATCGTCGACCGGAAGAAGGACCTGATCATCAGTGGCGGCGAGAATGTCGCCTCTCTGTCCGTCGAACAGGCCCTCTACCGTCACCCTGCGGTCGCCGAGGCCGCGGCGATCGGCGTCGAGGACGACACCTGGGGCGAACTGGTCTGTGCGGTCGTCGTTCTCCGCGACGGCGCCACCGCCACCGCGGACGACATCATCACCGCCTGCCGGGAACAGCTCGGCGGATTCCAGGTGCCCCGCCGGGTTGAGTTCGTCGACACCCTGCCCCGGAACGTCACCGGGAAGATCCTCAAACGCGATCTGCGCGAACGCTTCTCCCACACCACGGTCTAGTCCCTCTCACCGCGCAGGGCGGCGACGATTCTCGTCGCCGCCCGCTGCGCGCTGCCGAAAACAACCCCGCTGGAACGTCTTCCGTCCCTGTTCCTTCCCTCTAACGGAGTAACCATGAAACGTATCCTCGCCGCGGGCCTGACAGCCCTGTGCGCCACCGCGGCCCTCACCGCCTGTTCTGGCCGAGATGACACCGCGACCGCCGCAGGCGGCTGCGACCCCGGCATCACCGACACCGAGATCCACTTCGGCACCAGCCTGGTCCAGTCGATCGCAGGACCCCAGGCGACCGCGGCGTCCGCCCTGTTCGACGAGATCAACGCCGCCGGCGGCGTCGCGATGGGTGATGGCAAGTCCCGCAAGATCGTCTACACCGCACTCGACGACGGATACGACCCGGCGCGCACGGTCGGCAACGTCCGATCGCTGGTCGAACAGCAACACGTCTTCGCGATCCAGAACCTGATCGGCACCGCCTCGACCCTCGCCGTCGTCGACTACCTCGCCCAGAAGAACGTCCCGCTGGTGTTCCCCATGACCGGCACCGACGAACTGCTCGCCACCCTCGACGAACGGCCCGTGGTCGCCGGCGCGGTGAACCCGCAGACCGGCTGGGAGGTCGCCGAGCGGGCGAAACAGATCCTTCGCGATCACCCGCAAGGCAAGGTCGCAGTGTTGTACTCGAACGACAGTCTGGGCAACGGCAGTCTCGACGCCCTGCAGTCCGCCCTCGACGGCAGCGGCACGCAGATCGTTGCCGAGCAGTCGTACGAACAGACCACACCGTCCGTGGACTCGCAGGTGGTCAACCTCGCGAACTCCGGGGCCGACGTGTTCGTCAACTTCGCCACCGCCGGCTTCGTGACGCAGTCTCTGAAGAAGGCCCACGAGTTGAGCTGGAAGCCCGAGACGTACATCTACTCCGGCGCGACCGACACCAACTTCGTCCTCGCACCGGCGGGCCTCGACGCCGCCGAGGGCGTGCATTCGTTCTACTGGATCTACGACGTCAGCAGCACCGACCACGACCAGGTGGCGGGCGTGCAGGAATGGCGTGCTTTCGCCGATCGGCACGCCGGCGCGTTCAAGTCCTCCGACACCATCGCCGCCACCGGTTACAACACCGCTCAGCTGCTGGTGGCCGCACTCGAACAGATGAAGGGGTGCACCCGCGCCGATCTGCTCGATTCCGTCCGGAATCTGCACGCGGTCACCACCGACCTGTCCATCGACGGCGTCACGTTCGACACGAGCGCGGACTACCCGTACGCAATCACGTCGATGGCGCCGATGACGTTCCGCGACGGCAGCTGGCACTACGACGCTGTGGTCACGCGCAGCGCCGAACGATGACCGCCCGGCCACCGGATGTGCCCACGCTGAAAGTCAGCGACGTCCGGTTGCGGTTCGGAGGAGTCGTCGCCCTCGACGGACCGTCGTTCACGATCGAGCCCGGACAGATCGTCGGGCTGATCGGCCCGAACGGCGCCGGGAAGACCACCTTGTTCAACTGCATCAGCAGACTCTACGAACCGGATTCGGGACAGATCACGTTCGGCGGCACCGACCTGCTCGCGCTGTCGGCGGACGGGGTCGCCGACGCCGGGATCGCGCGCACCTTCCAGAACATCGGCTTGTTCCCGACGATCTCGGTGCTCGACAACATCCTCACCGGGGCCTACTCGCGCACCCGGGCGGGCTTCCTCGCCACCGCTCTCGGACTGCCGCGCACCCGCAGGGAGGAGGCAGGCGAACGGGACGAGGCCTGGGCTCTGCTCGAGTCGATGAATCTCGCGCACGTCGGCCGCGAACCGGCAGGCAACCTGCCCTACGGCACCCTGAAACGGGTCGAGCTCGCACGGGCACTGATGCAACGACCTCGCCTGCTGATGCTCGACGAACCGGCGAACGGACTGATCCACGAGGAGGTCCTCGAACTCGCCGAGACGGTCCGCCGGTTGCGCGACGAGCGAGGATTCTCGGTGCTGCTCGTCGAGCATCACATGGCCATGGTGATGTCGATCTCCGACCGGGTGGTGGTACTGAACTTCGGGCAGAAGGTCACCGAGGGCGACCCGGCAGAGGTCGCTGCTCACCCCGAGGTCATCGAGGCGTACCTGGGCGGTGCGGCATGAACCTGCTCACCGTGGAAAACCTGCATGCCCGATACGGCCGTGCGGAAGTGCTGCACGGCATCGACTTCCAGGTACCGGCAGGGGAGGTGACCGTGGTACTCGGCGCGAACGGCGCAGGCAAGACCACCATCCTCCGATCGATCTGCCAGATGGTCCGCACCAGCGGGTGCATCAGGCTCGACGGCCGCGACATCACCGGCATGCGCACCGACCGGATCGCCCGGCTCGGTGTGGCCCATGTTCCGCAGGGCCGCGGCACCTTCGGCACCCTGACGGTGGAGGAGAACCTTCGCGTCGGGGGATTCACGACGTCGGCGGCGATCACCGACCGGGCCGTCGAGCACTGGTACGACTTCTTCCCGCGACTACGCGAGCGACGTAACCAGCAGGCGGGCGGGCTCAGCGGCGGTGAACAGCAAATGCTCGCGATCGCCCGCGCGCTGGTGGCCGGGCCGCGTCTGCTGCTGCTCGACGAACCGTCCCTCGGCCTGGCCCCGCGCATCACGCAGGAGGTTTTCCGTGCGCTCGGCCGGATCAGCCAGGAGACCGAGACCACGATCCTCGTGGTCGAACAGAACGCGCACCTCGCCCTCGAGATCGGCACGTCCGCGGTTCTCGTCGACGCGGGCCGAGTCGTCGCCCAACGCCCCGCCGCCGGATTGGCGCACGACGAGTCGGTGCGACGCGCCTACCTCGGCTACTGAGCACAGGAGAGTGGTCATGGATGTATTTCTCCAACAATTGGTGGACGGGCTCATGTGGGGCGCCCTGTACGGCGCGTTCGCGCTGAGCATCGTCCTGGTCTACCGCGCATCGGGAATCGTCAACTTCGCGCAGGGCGAGATGGCGATGTTCTCGGCGTTCTTCGCCTGGCAGTTCCACGCATGGGGTGTGCCGCTGTACCTCGCCGTCCTCGGCGCGATGGCGGTCGCCTTCGTCGGCGGAGCCGCCACCGAACGGGTACTGATCCGGCCGCTGGCATCGTCGCCGAACCACATGCCGCTGGTCATCATCACCCTCGGCCTGATGCTGGTGCTCAACAGCGCCGCCGGCTGGATCTGGGGCGTGCAGAGCAAGGAGTTCCCGGCGATCGTGTCCGGGCCGGTACTCACGCTCGGTCCGGTTGCGGTTTCCCAGCAGTCGCTGGTCATCGTCGCCGCCGTCGTCGTGGTCGCGGCGCTGCTGTTCGTCCTGTTCCAGCGGACGAAGGTCGGGCGGGCGATGCGGGCGGCGGCAGACAACCCGGACTCGGCGCAGCTGATCGGCGTGCCCGTCGGCCGGATGCTCATGATCGGCTGGGGTCTCGCCGCGACCATCGGAGCCCTCGCCGCCTCCCTCGCGGCGCCGCAGCTGTTCCTGCAACCGAACATGCTCGTCGCCTCGCTGATCTACGCCTTCGCCGCCGCCGTCCTCGGCGGCCTCGACAGCCCGGTCGGTGCACTCGTCGGCGGGTTGTGCGTGGGTGTCGCGGAAAACCTTGCCGGCACCTACATTTCCTGGATCGGCCACGACTTCAAACAGGCCGTGGCGTTGGCCCTGATCCTCGGTGTGTTGCTCCTCAAACCCGAGGGTCTGTTCGGTGCACGGAAGGTGGCCCGAGTATGAGAATCGTCGAACTGCTTCGCCGTCCCCGCGCCGAACTCGATCCACCACGGTGGCTGGCGAGAGCGACGGTTGCGGTGGTGCTCCTCGTGACGGCGGTGGCGCCGTTGGTGTCGGCGCCGTACGTCAACTTCGATCGATCCATGGTGCTGGTGTACGTGGTGGTCGGGCTGGGACTGAACCTGCTGACCGGCAACACCGGTCAGATCTCTCTCGGCCACGGCTTCTTCTTCGCCGTCGGTGCGTACCTCAGTGCCGTGCTGGTCGAGAATCACGACGTCCCGTACCTGCTGCTCCTTCCGGTCGCGTTCGCGGTCTGTTTCGTGATCGGGTACCTGTTCGGCCTGCCCGCCCTGCGCCTCCACGGACTTCAGTTGGCGCTCGCCACTCTAGGGCTGGCACTGGTCACCCCGGCGGTGATCAAACGGTTCGAGCACGTCACCGACGGCCAGGCGGGAATTAACATCGCCGGCGCCGAACCCCCGGCATTCAGCGGACTCGAACGCGACCAGTGGGTGTACTACCTGTGCCTGGTGGTGGCGCTGATCRCCTTCTTCGTGGTCCGGCGACTCTCCACCGGCCGGATCGGTCGATCACTGATCGGGATCCGGGACTACGAGGCCGTCGCCACCACGCTCGGCGTCCCGGCCACCCGCACGAAGACGACGGTGTTCGCGCTCAGCGCGGCCTTCGCCGGCATCGGCGGCGTGCTCTACAGCTTCGTGGTCCAGTACGTCGGCCCCGAGGCATTCGGGCTCCCGTTGGCGATCGCCTTCATCACCATGATCGTCATCGGTGGCCTCGGCACCGTCCCCGGTGTGGTGTTCGGGGCGTTCTTCGTGCAGTACGTGCCGCAGTGGACAGCGGAGATCAATCAGTCGGCGGCGGGCATCACGTACGGTGCGGCGTTGATCGTCTTCATCTTCGTGATCCCGTACGGGCTGATCAGTGTGATCCGGTGGGTGCTGGGGCCGCTGGTGAGCAAGATCCCCGGCGCTCGCCGACACAGGCGGGCTGTGTCTTCGGTCGACGAGGATCCGCGGGAGCTGGTCGCCTCCCACTGACGATCTGTGGTGGGCTCGAAACGGGAAGTGCCCGGCGGACGAATCCGCCGGGCGTCGTCGAGGTAGTCGAGAGCCCCCGCGCGAATCCGTGCGGCAAGCTCGGCCTCGGACGCGCATCCGAGCGCACCGAGGGCGCCGTCGAGCAGGGAATCGGCGCCGTTCCCGGCATCGAGTTCACGCCCCGCGGTGCGCAACAGGTTGACGCAGATCCGCAGGAGATACCGCTCCCGCTCGTGCGTTCCGTCGAGGGCCGGTCCGAGGTCGTCGGCCAAAGTGCCGGCCACGAGGTCGAGGATCTCCGGGACACTGGGCCTGTCGTGCACGGTGCGCCCGGGTGGCGCCGGCGGGGGAGCGGTTGCGGCGTCGTCGAGCAGTCCGAGGACGTCGAGCAGGTCGTATTCGGATTCGCAGACCCGGCGTCCGATGGCCGCCAGTTCGAGGGACCGCTCGGCCCCGCCGAGGTGACGTTCGGCCTGAAACCTGCTCAGCACCAACCATCTCACGGTTCCGAACGTTTCCCACCAGTGCAGTTCGGGCAACGACGGCCTCGTCCCGGTGGCCTTCTCGTAGCCGTCCAGGAGCTGGTCGCGGGCGCCGATTCCGGCGACGGGCTCATCCGCGCCGAACCGCCACGCCCGCACGCACAGCCAGCCGAGGTCCTCGACGGGGTTACCGAGGTGGGCGAGTTCCCAATCGAGCACTCCGCGGATGCCGGTTCCGTCGACGAGAAGGTTTCCGATCCGGAAGTCGCCGTGTACCAAAGCCTGCGGTCGCGACGGTGGACGGTGGTCACGCAACCATCGCAGACCCACCTCGACCGCGGGCCGGGGTTCGCCGAGGTCGCGGTAGGTGGCCTCGAGCGCGTCCACCGGGTCGGTGGTGTCGAGCACGGCGAGAGAGTCCAGGGGAGTGCGGTGGATCAGGCCGAGGACGAAACCCATGTCCTCGGCGAGACGGCTGCGCACCTCGTCGAAGGCGGGGTCCCGCTGCAGTTTCCGGGGGAGCGATTCGCCCTCCACCTTGTTCATGATCAGGTACGGGGCGTCGATGCCGGGCGCGGTGTCCCCGGAAGCGAGGACGGTGGGCACCGGAACCCCCGCGGCGGCGGTGGCCCGCAGGCACGCCACCTCCGCGCGCATCCGGGCGGCGTCGCCGTGCCCGGGCGGGTCGCGGCGCAGCACGACGGGCAGGGGTTGCCCGTCCGGGCCGTCGGCGTCGACGGCCCACACCTGCCGGCTGGCGCCGCCGGTCAGCTGCCGGGGTTCCCCGACCGTGGCGTCCATGCCGTAGGCGGCGGTCAGGACGGCGCGGATGCCGTCCGCGAGGGCTACGGGAGCGTCGGTCATCGCCATGGGGCAGCCTCGGGATCGCGCAGCAACCGGCGGGCGGTCGACATGCGGTGCACTTCGTCGGGACCGTCGTAGATGCGGGCGTACCGCGCCTGCCGGTACATCCGCTCGAGTGGGGTATCGGCGGTCAGGCCGAGCGCCCCGTGAATCTGGATGGCCCGGTCCACGACGTCGTGGAGCATGCGGGCGCCCCAGAATTTCACCAGCCCGATGCGTACGCGGGCGTCCTCCCCGGCGTCCATCGCGCGAGCGGCATCGAGAGTCATGAGCCGGGCGGCGTGGATCTGGGCGGCGGATTCGGCGATATAGCGGTGCACCTCGCCCTTCTCCGCGAGCAGCGAGCCGTGGGTGTAGCGGGTGTTCGCGCGGGCACACATCAACTCGTATGCGCGCTGAGCCTGCCCGAGCCACCGCATGCAATGGAATATGCGGCCGGGGCCGAGCCGGTCCTGGGCCACCGCGAAGCCCTTGCCGCGTTCGCCGAGGAGATTGGCGGCGGGGACACGCACATCGGTGAGCCGGACCTCGTAGTGATCACTCGGGTCGTGCCCCATCGTCGGGATCGACCGGACGATCTCGAATCCGGGGGTGTCGGTCGGCACGATGATCGCGCTGATTCGCTCGTGCCTCGGGGCGGTATCGGGTTCGGTCCGGGCGAAGACCGAGCAGTAGCCGGCGTCCTGGACTCCGGTGGTGAACCATTTGTGTCCATTGATGATCCAGGTGTCGCCGTCGAGGTCGGCGCGTGTCTCGATGAGGGTGGGATCGGATCCCGCCGCGTCCGGTTCGGTCAACCCGACGGACGGCAGGAATTCCCCGGAGACCAGCGGGGGAATCCATCGCTGCCGTTGCTCGGGAGTGCCGTGTTTGTGCAGCATCAGGGTGTCCTGCATGGACACCGAGCCGACGGCCAACTGGCCGAACTCCGAGCGTCCGATGATCTCGTTGAGATGCACGAAGTCGAGGAACGGGACAYCGCCACCGCCGAGTTCGGCGGGATGGCCGAGCGCCCACAAACCGAGTTTCATGGCCCTCGCACGCAATTCGGCGATTGCCACGTGAGCTGGGCCGTCCTCGTTCACCAGGATGGGTTCGGCGGGGATGACGCTGTCGTCGATGAACGAGCGCATCCGCGCGCACAGTTCGGGGAGCGGGACGGCGGAACGGGTTTCGGGCATGTCAGCGCTCCCGTCGCCGGCCGGCCTGCGCGCGCAGGGGCAGGGTGGCGGCGGAGTCGACGTATTCGTCGATACGGGTGATCCGGCCGTCGTCGACGCGGACGAACAGGCACGCAGGCACCTCCAGCGGTCCGTGGCCGGGCAGTGTGGCGCGCAGGACGTGCTGCTGGGCAAAGCCCTCCGGCAACTCGTGGCGGCGGATGTCCTCGTAGCGCAGGTCCTCGAGAGTGCGCGAGAGCCAGCGCAGCACCGTCAGGTTCTCGGCGACCGTCTGTTCGCGTCCGTCGTCGTTGTGCCAAATCCGAGCGTCCGGTGCGTACAGCTCGGTCAGTGTCGTTTCGTCGCCGTCACCGACGGCGGCGAAGAAGCGATCAGCCAGCTCGTTCATGCGAAAATCCGTCTCTTCCGTGTGGTGCTGCGCGCGGAGCGGCGGAGTGTTCCGTCGCGGTGTCGGCAGCGAGGTGGTCAATTGCAGGCGGTGCCGGTGGGAACCGGTCGGCCCCCGGCCGAGAGCAGTCTGCTTGTGAGGGATTTGCCGAGCAGGCGCTCGGCCAGTCGAGCCGCGTCGAGTTCCCTGTCGATGTCGATGCCGGTCGTGATGCCGCCGTCCTCGAACATGTAGACCAGTTCTTCGGTGGCGATGTTGCCGCTCGCACCCGGCGCGAAGGGGCACCCACCGAGCCCGCCGACGGAGGCGTCGAACTGGCGGATGCCCGAGGTGTATGCGGCCCACGCGTTCGCCAGTCCTTGGCCGCGGGTGTCGTGCAGGTGCAGGCCGAGGTCGACGCCCGGGATGGCGGCGCGCACCCGGGTGAGCACGTCGGTGGTGCGCAGCGGCGTCGCGGTCCCGATGGTGTCGGCGACGGACACCGCATCCGCACCCGAAAGAACTGCACGACGCGCGATGTCGGCCACGCGGTCCGGTGGGGTGGGCCCGTCGAACGGGCAGTCGAACGCGATGGCGACGATCACTTCGAGTGTGCCGCCCGCCTGGTGAATCAGTTCGGCGACGGGGGTGATCAGCGTGATCGACTCCTCGCTGTTGCGGCCGACGTTGGCCCGGCTGTGCCCGTCGGACGCGGAGACGACGTATTCGAGGCGGGTCAGACCCGCTGCGAGTGCTCGCTCGACGCCGCCGAGTCCGGCGACCAGCGCCGAGAAGGTGACGTGTGGCCAGCGGCCGAGTCGGGCGGCGACGGCCTCGGCGTCGGCCAGCGCCGGGACGGCCCGCGGGGAGACGAAGGACGTGACCTCGATGCGCCGGACACCGGTCGCGGCGAGCGCGTCGATCAGCTCCAGCTTGGCGGCGGTGGGAATGGGCTTCTCGATCTGCAGTCCGTCGCGGGGCCCTACCTCCCGGATGTCGACCTCGGGTGGAGTCGCGGTCACGAGATCGTGCCCTGCTCGCGAAGTGCGGCGAGCCGGTCGGCGTCGTAGCCGAGGATTTCGGCGAGCACCTCGTCGGTGTGGGTGCCCGGGCGGCTGGGCCCGCCCCACCGAACCCCGCCCGCGGTCTCGCTGAGTTTCGGGATCACCCCGACTCCCTTCACCGGCTCCGGATCGAATCCGGTGTCGCCGGGCCCGAGGGAGGGGTCGACGTGGTCGACGAAGATCTCGCGGGCGTTGAACTGGGGATCGGCCATCACCTCGGCGACCGTGTTGACCGGGCCCGTGACCACCTCGAACTTGGTCAGCAGTTCGATCAGCTCCGCCGCGGGGAAGCCGGCCGCCCATTCGGCGATCAGGGTGTCGAGCTCGTCCTGGTGATCACCGCGCGCGGTGTGGGTGGCGTAGCGCGGATCGGTGGCGAGGTCGGGGCGGCCCATCGCAGCGGACAGACGCGCGAACAGCGTGTCCTGGTTGGCCGCGATGATCACCCACAGCCCGTCCTGCGTCCGATACAGATTGGACGGTGCGACGCGGTCGAGGCGGGTGCCGGAGGGTTGCCGGACGTGGCCGGTCTTGTGGTAGTCGGGAACGGTGGACTCCTGGATGGCGAGTGCGGCCTCGGTGAGCGCGGCATCGACGATCTGTCCCCGTCCGGTGCGTTCGCGCGCGATGAGCGCGGCGAGGACACCCTGGAAGGCGAACATCCCGGCGAGGCTGTCGCCGAGCGAGAGCGCGATCCGCGGGGGCGCCTGGCCGGGAAATCCGTTGAGGTGCCGCAAGCCGCTGATGCCCTCGGCCACCGACGCGTATCCGGGACGCGCGGCGTACGGACCGGTCTGGCCGTATCCGGAGACCCGGGCCAGGACCAGCCGCGGGGAAATTTCCCGGAGGACGTCGTAGCCGACGCCCCAGCGCTCGAGGGTGCCGGGCCGGAAGCTCTCGACGACGACATCGGCGGTGGCGACGAGGTCGAGGAAGATCCGCCGGCCGGCCTCGGTGCGCAGGTCGAGGTTCACGCACCGTTTGTTGCGGGCGTGCACCGACCAGAAGTATTGGTGACCGCCCTCGGCCTGGCCCCAGTCCCGCAGGGGGTCGGGACGATCGGGGGCTTCGATCTTGATGACGTCGGCGCCCATGTCACCGAGGAGGCGCCCGCAGTACGGGCCTGCGATGAGGGTGCCCAGTTCGAGTACCCGCAGGCCGTCGAGCGCTCCCTGCGGTGTGTCGGTGGTAGGGGACGCGAACGGTGGGTGCGTTGTCATTGTGCGTGCCTTCGGGGAGATCGGAACAACGGCCGAGTCGACGAGATCGATCGGTCGGCCGTTGCTCAGTCGATGGTGAGGGGTGTGCAGGAGCGCACCGTCGGGATCGTGACCCGGCACGGTTCTCGGTGGGGGAGCGCGCGGCGCTCAGTTCCGGTCGAGACCGAGTGCGCCGAGGCACATCTGGTCGAGGGTGTCGAGCAGGGCCGCCTCGTCGGCGTCGTCACCCTGGATCAACCATAGGTACAGGGTGTGGTCGACCATGGCGGCCATCGCGCGGGCCGCCAGTACCGGGTCGAGAGTGGCGGTGACCAGTCCGTCCTGCTGCCAGCGTGCGATCGCGCGAGAGGTCCGGTCGATCAGCTGACGGCGGTGCTCGTGACGGAGTTCGCGGAATTCGTCGTTGAACGTCGCGACCTGTTCGACGATCGCCATCAGCGGGGCGTTCCGGCGGTAGGACTGATAGTACGAGCGGTTCGACGCGACCAGTTTCTCCGCCGGAGACAGGTCGCCGTCGGTCGGCTCGCGGCGGTGCATGTCCTCGAACAATCGAGTGCTCAGCTCCCGGAACACTTCTTCCTTCGACTCGAAGTAGCGGTAGAAGGTGCCGTAGGAGACGTTCGCCTCCTGGGCGATGTGTTCGACCCGGGTGTCGGGGAATCCGACCGTCTCGAACACCTTCCGGGCGGCGTCGAGCAGTGCGTCGCGTGTCTTGCGGCCACGCGCGGTCAGGGTGTCGACAGTGGCCGGCGTGGACGGGGTATTGACAGATGACTTGCTCACAGACAAACTCTCCCAATAGATGACATGACTGTCAAGTCATTTTTGTTCGCTTCTCGCGACGACTTCACCACATCGGAAGGACCGCCATGAGCAATCCGAACTCCAAGTACGAACTTCGGGGTATCAACCACCTTGCGCTGGTGTGCTCGGACATGCAACGCACCATTGATTTCTACTCGGGCGTCCTGGGCATGCCCCTGATCAAGACCATCGAGCTGCCGGGGGATCTGGGCCAGCACTTCTTCTTCGACTGCGGCAACGGCAACACCATCGCGTTCTTCTGGCTGGCCGATTCCCCCGAGGCCGCGCCCGGTCTCGCCGCCCCCAAGGGGCTCCCCGACGAGGGTGAACTCGCGAGTGCGGTCGGGTCGATGAATCACGTCGCGTTCGCGGTGCCCCCGGAACAGTTCGACGAGTACTACACCCGCATGCAGGCCGAGGGAATCAAGGTCAGTCGGGTCCTCAACCACGACGACAGCTCCGCCGGCGTGTCCCGGCACGTGCACCCGGGCACCTTCGTGCGCTCGTTCTACTTCCAGGACCCGGACGGCGTACTGCTCGAATTCGCCTGCTGGACGCGAATCTTCACCGAAGTCGAMGTCTCGCACGAACCGAAGACCGCCGCCGACCGGCGCGTACCCACCGCATCCTGACCGCCACCGCCCGAAAGGAAATGCCGTGCCCCGTCTCMGTGAGGTACCCCGCGCCGAAGTCACCGACGAGAAGATCCTCTTCTTCTACGACCGACTGTTCGGACCCGACAAGGATCCCGCCGTCGATCACGGCACCATCCACGCCACCCCCGGCGACTGGTGGACCGTGTTCGCCCAGTCACCGGACGTGTTCCGGCACGCCGTCCGCGGATTCTCGCTCTACCGGAACGTCGCCCTGGACCCCCTGTTGCGTGAACTGGGGCAGGCCAGGGCCGGGTACGCACGCGGGAGCCAGTTCGTCTTCTCCCAGCACTGCAAGCAGATGCGATCCCTCGGGGCGCCGGAGAAAAAGATCGCGGCCCTTCCGCACTGGCAGGTCAGCGACTGCTTCTCCGCACTCGAGCGGGCGGTCCTGGCCTACACGGACGGCCTCGTCTACGACGGCGGCCGGGTGCCGGACGAGGTGTTCGCGGTCCTGAAGGCCCATCTGACGGATCCCGAAATTCTGCAGCTGACCTACATCACCACTCTCTACGACATGCACGCCACGATGTGCCGGGCCCTTCGCCTCGAATTCGACGACCGGCCGGAGTTGATCGCCGAGGTCGAGATTCCCGCCGGCATCGAGGTCCGTGACCTTTCGGCCGACCTGTCCGGAGAATGACACTCGCTCCGCTACCGGTCGCCGCTCCTCACGTGGGTAGCTCCGCCCCGGACTGCTCGGCGGCCATGTACTCGGCGTACCAGTCGGGCCAGTTCGGGTCCTCCTCGCCGGTGCGCTCTTCGTGCCGGCCGTGGGCGGCCGCCGCCCGGCGGAGCGCGGTCGCCAGGTCGCGTGCGGAGCCGAACGACGTGGTGGCCGTGTCGATCCGCCCGGGAAGCCTGGTGGTGACCTCCTGCAGCAGCCAGGAATTGCCGTCGGGGTCGCTGAACGACGCCAGGGAGGAGTAGCTGCGGCGGTCGGGGTCCGGCCCGTCTGCAGGCCCGTCCGCGCCGCGGTGGAACACGCTGACCGCGACGCCGGCAGCGACCAGCTGGTCACGGGCGACCTCGATGTCGGAGACGATGAGATATCCCTTGGCCGAACCGGGTGCGGCCGTGGTGAGGTCTGCGCCGAAGTGAATCGAGGCGTCGGAGCCGGGCGGGGTGAACTGGACGACGCCGGAGTCGGGCGGTGTGACGTCCTGTCTCCAGCCGAGTCTGGTGTAGAACTCGGTGGCGCGGTCGACGTCCGAGATGGGGAGGACGATGACCTCCAGCTTCATGTCGACGGTCGGGACATTCGTGGTGCTGGTTGCCTCATCGGTGTGAACTTCGTTGGTGCTCATGGGTTTCCTCTCGCGATGTGTCGGGGATCGATCGAACAGGTCGTGCGAATCGCTGCGTCTGTCGTCGTGCGGTGGTCAGAAGACGAATTGYTGGCCGCCGTCGATGTCGTACGTCGCGCCGGTGAGTGCCGTGTTGCTCATGATGTGGACGGCGAGGGCTGCGACGTCGGCAGGGCCGACGACCCGGCCGATCGGAAGCTTCGTCCGCAACTCGTTCCGCCGTTCGTCGAGCCGATCACCGAGCAGCGATGCCGACAGTGGGGTGTCGACGAAGCCGGCGGCGATGAGGTTGACGCGAACCGGCGCGAGCTCGAGAGCGAGGGCCGCCGTGAACGGGGGCAGTGCGGCCGTGGCGGCGGAGGCGATCCCCAGGCCGTGACCGATGCGCCGGCCGCCGGTGCCGCCCATGAACAGCAGCGTGCCCCCGGGCCGCATCTTGTTCGCCGCATTGCGCGCGACCTCGAGCCCCAGCACTATGTGCTCGGTGAGCTGCCGGCGCACCTCGTCCGCGTCCATCTCGAGCAGGGGAGCGTAACGCGGGCCGCCGGCCGTCACCAGCACATGGTCGATGGTTGTCGGCAGGTCCTCGAAGAACCTCCGCAATGCTGGCGGGTCGGTGGCGTCGAACGCTGCGGTGCGCTGTGTGCCGACGTCTGCCGCTGCGGCCTCGAGCCGGTCGGGGTTGCGCCCGGTGAGGATGACGTCGGCACCCTCCATCCGGGCGCGTCGCGCTGTCTCGAGCCCGATGCCTGCGCTGCCGCCGATGAGGACGACGGTCTGTGCGGCCAGCTCCGGTTCGCGCTGCATCGAGGCTGGTCTGGTTTCGCTGGTCACGATTTCTCCGATCGGTAGCGTCGGCCACCGATCACCGGGATTCGCACGCGTGGCGCTCTCACGCCGATCGACCACGTCGGCGCGGTCGGGGAGAGCACGTCGCAGTCCGGCACCGCGCGACCTCGAGTCGCGGGTCGGTGTCCGCCTACGGAAATGTTTCTACAGTCGTCGCGACGGGGCAAGGGGCGGCACCAATCGCCGTCAATTGATTTCGGCGAACACCAGGGTGGGATCAACCATCGGGACGTGGGTCTGGTTTCCCATCCGCCGCTACCGGATGGTCGTGAAGGTCGTCAGTCTTCCAGCGGCGCGCCGGTGGTCTTGGGGCCGAACACGGCGACGATCACCTCCGCTGCGACCCAGCGCGCTGCGACGGGTACGAACATCGCACGCGCCCGACTTGGATCGCCATCAGGTTGTCGTCCCATCGCGGCAATCGAGCGCGAGGATCACGTGTCCAATTGGCACCGGACCGCGTCGCCACTCTCAGCGGTCCGACGGAAGATTCTCCGTGTGACCCCGCATATGGGCCGAGGCCACGTGAGGCGAGTTGCGGTCCTCATCACCGTGGCTACCTGACGCCGCCGGCAACGGAAAGCAGTCGAGGGCGATCCGAAGTGAACCAGGAGGAGTCCGGGCCAATGCGGACGAAGAAGCCAATGCGGACGAAGAACTCGTGGTCCACGACCCCGGTCTCGGGACCCGAGAGCCCGTGYGGACCTGGTCGAGCATCGGCCAATTCGGCGGCGCTCGACCAGCCAGCGTGTTTACGTCACGATCGGGGAAGCCATTGGCCTCAGACGACGAAACCTCCCGGCCCCATTATCCCGGTTTGAATCCATTTCTCGAGATCTTCCCTTGCGGATTCATCGACGAACTCGAAGCGAACCCCGCCGGTAGTCTTTGGGTTCGTGTACCACGCAAACGTGGTTCCATCGGGGTTCAAAACCTCGCCATCCGATTCCACTCCTGAATCGAGATACCGCTTCTTGTTTTCATCGATTTTCGGGTCCCACATGCCGATGTGATGCAGGCCCTCCCCGTGACCAGCGGAATAAACTCCGTCACCCTTGGCTTCGAGCAGTTCCATATAAGGGGGTCCTTGTTGAGAATATGTAACTCGCAGGTCGAACTCGTGTTCGTCGGGATCGGCCAGTCTATTGAGATGCACTTCGGTCGGCTCATGGAAGGTAAGCCCAAAAAGATTCCCGTACAGCGTGATTGCGTTGTCGATGTCTCTGACGAGAATTCCGTAGTGATAGACGTTCGGTGATTCCATGTGCGTTCCTTTCGGGACTGCGAGCAAATTGGACGACGGGAAGATGGCGCTGAACCTGCCTTCTCCTAATGCTTCTTCCTGATCTCATCCGCTCCAATCCGTTCATCCGGAGACAGAATTCGCGCATTTTCATTCATGTTCCGCGGTCGCATTGTCCGGAGCCAGGAGTTGGTACGGTCGACAAGACCGACTATGCCATCCGGAAAAAACAGCACAATCAGGATGAACAGAAACCCGAGGACGACGAGCGGTTCGGACACTGTGCGACTTGCCCATTCGGGTAGGCCGTCGAGCACGCCGGACGTAGAAAGCTCGGGCAGCCTCAAAGTGAGGATTCCGTATACGAGGCCACCGATCGCTGCACCCCAGATCCGGCCGCGGCCGCCCAAAACCACCATGACGATCAATGCAAGACTGAAATGCACTGATGCGCTAGACGGATTGGCGCCCCGCGCAACCAAGAGATACACCGCCCCGCCCGCCGCCGCGATCACGCCGCCGAAAGCATATGCAACCAGCTTGTAGCTGTACGAGAACAACCCGAGACTTTCGACCCGATCCTCGTTCTCGCGGATCGCTTGCCAAACCTGGCCACAACGAGACCGCGTCGCCATCCAGGCCAGAAGGTAGGCGACCACGGCGAATGCGAGCGATAGCCAGTAGAGCCAGCGGACGTCGCGGGCGCTGGCGAGCAGATCGGGGATCTGCTCGAAGGCAACAGGCAGGCCCTCCTCGCCGCCGAAAATCCCCGCAGGATCAACCAGGAGCAAAATGTAGAAGGCCTCGCCGAACGCCAGCGTGACCATCGTGAAGGCGACCGCCTTCACGCGAAGGGCGATCGCTCCCAGCGCGGTATTGACCAGCCCGGACAGCGCGATGGCAAGCGCTGCAGCGGAAAAATACCCCAGGCCTGCGTGCATCAGCAGGTTGGTTGCGTAGATTCCCAGAGCGAAAACCAGGGCATGACCAGCGCTCAGCAGGCCGGTGTATCCGAATACGACATCGAAAGATATCGCGACACCAGCGAATACAAGGCCGATCGACAAGATGAGCAGAGAACCGGAACTCGACAACTGTCCGGGGAGAAGGATCGGAATCGGAACATCCAACATCGGTAGAGCAGCCAAAACGAGAATGACCGTGAGGCCCACTCGCGCCCCGACGGAAATCCGCCTCGGGTGCAGCTTTCCCGGACTCCGGTCGACGGGCAACCGTGTCTGGGTACTGGATAACGGAATCATGCTGACGCAACCCTTCCGAGCAAGCCCTGTGGGCGCAGTAGGAGCACAGCCGCAAGCAGACCGACGACCGCGATGTCGCCCAGCCCAGTGCTCACGTAGAAGTTCACGATTTGCTGAGTGAAGGCGACGAGAGCGGCAGCGATGGCGGTGCCGCCGATTGATCCGAGTCCGCCGATAATCACCACGATGAAAGCGAAGATCAACAGATTCGGACCGAGGGCAGGGGTAATTCCCGTGAAGTAGACCGCGCCCAGCGCGCCACCCAGGCAGGCCAACGCAGCGCCCAGTACGAACACGAAGGTGAAGCTCCGCGCGACATCGATGCCCAGCGCCTGAACCATCCGCCTGTTCTCCA
This sequence comes from Rhodococcus sp. P4_B6, assembly GCF_056402215.1. Lineage (NCBI taxonomy): Bacteria > Bacillati > Actinomycetota > Actinomycetes > Mycobacteriales > Nocardiaceae > Rhodococcus > Rhodococcus sp. P4_B6. Next base: position 43,005 of record NZ_JBFUHV010000101.1, read on the forward strand.
CACCTGCGCGGATGATCAACCCATACTTGCTCTTCTTCATGAAGAACAGCAAGCTCACCAGCACCAAGGCTGATATGCCGAAGATAAGGATTCTACTGTTGGGAATGCGTCCACCGAGGATCACCGTGACGTCGGTGAACCAGGCCGGCTGTGCGATCGATTGCGGCGAATACGAGAAAATACCGCCGATGAGCCCCTCCATGACGAATGCGAGCCCCAACGTGATGAGGATCTGTGTGAGGTGATCACCGTAGTTGCGCGCTATCAGCGTCCGCTCTACGAAATATCCTAGAACGCATCCGAATATGACCGCCACAACTATGGCGACAGCGAAACGTGCAGCGAGGGAATCTATCAAGTCGAACCGGTCCATGACGACCCAGGCCGCATATCCGCCCACCCCAAAGATCGCGGCATGCGCAACATTCAGGACGTCCATCAAGCCGAATATCAGGGAAAGCCCTGAAGAGAGGAGGAAATACAGGCCCGCGAGTCCGAGGCTCGTAGCAGTGAGGACGATAAGAGTTGTCATTGTGCAGACCCCTTTTCGGTCCCGATCGTGTTGCTGCCACGGGAAGACGGCGCGACACCGAGGTAGCGCTGCGTGAGGTCCGCATCTGCGGCCAAATCCTCCATCGAACCGGTAAAAACAACTGCGCCGTGGTCCAGCACGATCGCATCGGTAGCCAGGCGCTGCGCGACTCGGATGTTCTGGTCGACGAGCAGGATTGTGGTGGCACTGGCGGCCTTCGCCAGAGCCTCGACTACCTGGCCGACCACGATGGGCGCCAATCCCTTGCTCGGCTCGTCGATGAGGAGCAAGCGGTTCGGGTTCAGGATGGCACGCGCGATTGCCACCATCTGCTGCTGGCCGCCGGACAGCGCTCCCGCCCGCTGAGCGCTCCGACGCAGCAAGTCTGGGAACAATTCGTGCACGAGATCCAGACGTTGGGTCGCCTCCGGTGTCCGCGCAGCCAATCGAAGATTCTCGGCGACAGTCAACGTGCTGAAGACCTCGCGGTCCTCGGGCACGTATCCGATACCTCGGCGGACCAGGTGGTGGGTGGGCACGCCCAAGATCTCGTCACCGTAGAGCCTGATGCTGCCGCTGCCCTCGAGCAAACCGAGAATTGTCATCAACGTTGTCGTCTTCCCAGCACCGTTGCGACCGAGTAGTGCGGTGACACGACGTGGACGTACCTCGAACGACACACCTTCCAGAACATGTGCTTCCCCGCGGTGCACCTGAAGGTCTCGCACGGACAGGGCAGCGTCGCCGTCGGACATCAGAACTCCGGCCCGAGGTAGGCGGCTTGGACCCGCGGATCGGACATAACTGCGTTCGGCTCGTCGCACAGGAGAAGACCGCCGTCTTGCATGACGGCAATACGATCCGACGCGTCCAGAACGAGATCCATTCGATGCTCGACCATCACCACCGTACGGCCCGTGTCGTGCACCGCCCGTACGACGTCGATCAGCGCGTGGACATCCTCGGCGGAGACACCGGCCGTCGGTTCATCCAAGAGCAACACGCGCGGGCGCGCGCACAACGCGAGGGCTATCTCGAGCTTGCGCTTGTCTCCGTACGGTAGGTCGGACACGATGTTTCCGCCCATGTCGTGCAGGCCGACCTCTTCGAGGTGCTCTCGTGCACGCTCCGTGGCTCGATCGTGGGCCGATGGCCTGCCCCACAGGTTCATGCTCCCGCCCAGCGCAGCCTGGGCCGCCAACCGTGCGTTCTCGAGGACCGTCAGTCCAGCAAACAGGCTCGACGTCTGGAACGTCCGTCCCAAGCCGCGCCGGACACGGTGTGCGGCTCCCATTCTGGTGATGTCCTGACCATCGAAGTGGACTGAACCCGATGAGGGGCGATACACCCCTGACAGGAGATTCATCAACGTGCTCTTGCCGGCCCCGTTGGGCCCGATAACGGTGAGAAACTCGCCACGCCGGACACGGAGTCCGACATCGCTGACGATGGCGAATCCGCCGACACTCCAGGAGAGATCGACTGTCTCGAGCGCATACTCGATCGCGGGTCCCAGTACCTGTGAGGACGGCAGCGTCCGGTCAAGTGCTGCGGTATCT
>NZ_JBFUHV010000102.1:0-31246 GCF_056402215.1 Rhodococcus sp. P4_B6
TCCCAGACGAGGACCGCACGGTCACTGTCGACCACCGTGGTCCCGTTCAGCTCGGCACGGATCCGCTTCGCCGTCGGCTCGTAGCGAAGCTCGCGTAGCTGATGTCCGACGGTGTCGCGCAGTCGCAGGCCCATGAGTTCGAGACTAGGCCTCTTACCGGGCCAGGCCGAGGGACGCGATGAGGTCCTCGTGGAACTCGAACCAGACGCGGTGGCAGGAGTCGCGGTCGGTCGCGGTGATCCAGCCCGGATCCGTGCTCGACCGCCCGACGGCGTCGGCAAACCGCTGCTGGTAGCCGGCGAATCGGTCCGTGCCCGCAACCAGGCGCGTCTCGAAATCGGCCAGGGCGTCTGCCGCGATTCCCAGGCGGGTGGTGGTCTCGTCGAGGGTCACGATGGCCTCGCCGATACCCAGCTCGGCCAACTGCCAGGCGGTGCACGCGTCCGCGACGGCGACGTTGTGCGGCAGGAACTCCCGGTGGACCTGCACCACCACGGCACGGATCCCGCACCGGTCGAGGTCGGCGGCGAGCAGTCTTTCGCCGTGCGCCTTCCCGAGATCGGTCAGGGACCAGCCGCTGTCCTCGGCGAAGGGGGTGCGGGTGACCCACCCACGGGCCTGGGCATCGAGCAGGTGCTCGACGGTCGTCTCGACAGACAGATCGAAACGGGCGGCGATGCGCGCGGTCTCGGCGTAGCCCAGGATCCGCACGGCGTGCAACACCAGAATGTCCGTCGGAGTGCGGTGCGGCATCAGATCCCCCCGGCGTTCGGAACAGCGACGTGCCCGTGCGTGCCGTCCACGCGGACCAGCAGGCCGTCGGTCAGGGTGGTCATGGCCATTGGCGCGGCCAGGACGGCAGGGATGCCGAACTCACGGGCCACGATCGCGGCGTGCGCCAGCACACCGCCGGTCTCGGTGACCACCGCGCACGCGAGGGCCAGCAGCGGGGTCCACGCCGGCGCGGTCGTTCGGCAGACCAGGACGTCGCCCGAGCGGAAACGGACGAAGTCGTCCAGGCCGCCGATGATCCGCGCAGGGCCGACGGCGGTTCCCGGGCTGGCTGCGACGCCCGTCAGCAGAGTGTCACCGTATCGCTCCGACGCGTCCGGCAGGGGGAGAATCGGCACAGCTCATGCCTCCGCGTCGCGGTCGCCGGCTCTGGCAAGGACCCGGTTCAGGCGCTGCTGGGCGGCCTGAGCCGTCCCCAGGCCGAGCGCCTCCGCGATCTGCGGCCAGGTCAGCCCACTGCTGCGGGCGGCGAACAGCAGACCGGCCTCGATCTGGTCGAGCTCGACCCGCGCCGAAGACAGCAGCCGCAGCCCTGCCGCGACCACAGCCGGGTCCGTGCCCTGCGCATCCCGGCCGGCCCACGCCGCGAACCTGACGAAGTCGGTGTCCGACCGCGGCTGCCCGGGATGCTCCCACGGACGCCGCTCGAGCCTCGCGGCACCGGCCTGGTTCAGCGTCGAGCGTGCCGAATCAAGCTCTGCCGCGTGTGTCTGGTCGTCGGTGGTCACCCGACCACTTCACGCCATCAACAGTCTGTTGTCAACAGACTGTTGATGGTCGTGTCGTCCGGTGAGGTCCCGGCACCCTCAGCGGGCGAGGATCCCGGCGACGAAATCCTGCGCGTCCTGCTGCGACGCCCCGATCGTCCCGCGATGGTCCGCACCCTCGTACGTCCGATACGTGAGTTCGTTCCCGTTGTCCTGCAACGTCTTCACCATCAGATCCGTCGACGGTTTGCTCACCACCAGGTCACCGGAACTCTGCGCGACCAGCGTCGGGACCTGCACGTGAACCCTCGACGGCTCCTGGCGGCCCAGGTACTCCGTCAGCGGCCCCAGGTCGGCGTCGGGGCGGAAGACCTGACCCGCAGGCACGGGCGGCACCTTCCGGATGTCGTCGATGCACCCGGTCCGCGCCGCCGTCAGCAGCGGTTGCGCCTGCTCCGTCAACAGCGCCGACGGGTCGATCGCGGGATCGGCGGCCTGCGCGCCGAGGAGGATCAGCGGGAGGAACGCCTCGGCCGCTTCGATACCCGGCACACCCGAGCGGAAGTACTGCGGCGTCTGGTCGAGCCCGTTGCCCGGGGCGATCGTCACCGCACCGCCGAGATGCAGTTCCGGGGCACGCTCCCCGGCCTGCGCGGCGGTGAACAGCGCCGCCTGCCCACCCTGGCTGTGCCCGATCACGAACCACGTCGAGCCGACCGCCGGATCCACGTCGCGGGCGGCGCGGACGATGTCCACGACGGCGTTCGCCTCCGTGTCACCGTTGATGTACGGATGGATTCCCGGCGTGCCCAGACCCTGGTAATCCGTGCTCACCACCGCGTACCCCTTCGCCACCCAGTCGTCGAGGGACGCATTCACCCCGGAGAGATAACTGTGGGCGGGGCCGCCCGCGAAATCCGCGGACGGGGCGCAGGCGTCCGCGACTCCGGTGGTGCCGTGCGCCCAGCTGATCACCGGATACCCGCCCTCGGGTGCCGGCGTGCGGGGAATAGACACGGTGCCCGACACCACGACGGGGTCGCCGTTGCCGTCCTGCGACGCGTAGGTGATCACCTCGTTCCGTCCGGCGCTCGGCAGCGCGGGACCATCGTTCACGGAGCGGGCCGACAGGAGTTGACCCGGCCGGGGCGACGTGTCGGTGACCGTCTCGGATGCCGCACTGGAACAGGCACTTCCGCCGAGGAGGACGAGTGCGGCCACCGCGCCGATCCGGGCGCGCGACGGCGTCATGCGAACGCCGCCAGCGGCTCGGAACCCGACCAGTCGTGGCCCCAGTAACTGTCCGCGGTGATCTCCTCGGCGGTGTAGTGCGCCTCGTCGACCAACATGCCCTCCGTGCCGAATTCGAGGTCCCAGCCGCCGGGGGCGCGCACGTAGAACGACACCATGCGGTCGTTGGTGTGACGGCCGAGGGTCGACGAGATGGAGAAGCCGAGCTTGCCGAGCCGGTCGAGTGCCTGGCCGACGGCGTCGAGGGAGTCGACCTCCGTCATCAGGTGCACCATCCCGGGTTCGCCGCTGTGCGGCGCGGGGCACAACGCGAGGCTGTGATGGCGTTGGTTGACGCCCATGAACCGCACCCGCCGGGCCGGTCCCTGGGCGTCGGCCGGTCCGAGCCGGATCGCGCCGCGGGGCAGGAACCCCAGCACCTCGGTGTAGAACGTGTAGGCCTCCTCGAACGCCGGCGTCGGGAGGACCACGTGGCCCAGCCCCTGTGCGCCGGTGACGAAGCGGCCCCCGTGCGGGGTGACGACGGGACTGTGGTCGAGCACCGGCCCGAAGAACACCTCCACCCGGGTGCCGGACGGATCGTCGAACGCGATCACCTGCTCGGCGTCGCGGAAGCGCGACTCCTCCTCGGACAGGACGTCGACCGTGACGCCCGACTTCTCCACCTGCTCCCGCACCCGCTGGAGGGCGAACTGGTCGCGCACCTCCCAGCCCACGGCGAGCGCCTTGTCCGTGTCGCCGGGCAGGACGATCAGCCGCGACCGCCGCTCGTCGACGCGCAGGTACAGGCCGTCGGATTCGGGGCCCGACCCCTCGGCCATGCCCAGCCCGTCCACCACCAGCTCCCGCCAGCGTGGCACGTCCTTCGTCTGAATCCGCAGGTAGCCGAGCCCTCGGATGTCGGTCATGTGAAGTCCTTTCCTGGAGGCGGCTCCGCCACCCGTGCGCCTTTCTGGTAGCTGGAACGACCAAAAAGGCGCACGGGCGCGAAGCGCCTAAATCATGGAGCGGTGGATGCCCTGGGGTTCGCCGCCGAGCTGGGTGAGGGCCGAGGAGTGGAAGATCGAGCCCGGCACGTGGATGGCGTGGGACAGGCCGGCGTGGGCGTCCCGCCAGAAACGCTGCATGGGCGTCTTCAGTTGGAGCGCACCGCCGCCGGAGCGCGCGAAGATCTCGTCGACGGCGCGCACCGCCCGCCAGGCGGCGGCCGTCTGGGTGCGCCGACCGATGGAGCGGAGTTCGAACGAGATGTCCTGCCCCTTCTCGGTCATGTCCCAGAACCGGTCGACCGTCTCCAGGATCGCCGCGCGGGACGCCGCGATCTCCGCGGCCGCCTCGCCGATCGCGAACAGCACGTAGGGGTCGTCCTTGATCGGGGTCCCGGAGACGGTGACGCGTTCGCGTTGCGCGTTCAGGTGGCAGGCCAGCGCGCCCTCGGCGATGCCGATGAGCGAGGACGTGATGCCGAGCGGGAAGATGCACGAGAACGGGAAGTTGTAAAGGGTCTGGGTGCGGCCGAACTCCTTCGGCGCGGATCCGTCGAAGACCTTGTCGGCCTGCAGCGTCCGGTGCTGCGGGATGAATGCGTCCTTGACGATCAGGTCCTTGGATCCGGTGCCGCGCAGTCCGACGACGTTCCAGCTGTCCTGGTCGATGTCGTAGTCCGAGCGTGGAAGCAGCACATGCAGGATCTTGGGTGGCATCACCCGGTTGCCGTCTCGGTCGCCGACCGCGGCGCCGATCATGACCCACCCGCAGTGGTCGGTGCCCGAGGAGAACGACCACCGTCCGTTGAGGACGTAGCCGCCGTCGACGGGCACGGCCACCCCCATCGGGGCGTACGGCGACGCCATCCACATGTCGGAGTCCTCGCCCCACACCTCGTCCTGGGCCTTGCGGTCGAAGAACGCCAGTTCCCACGGGTGGACGCCGACGATGCCGCTGACCCAGCCCGCGGCTCCGTCGATGGCGCCGATGCCCATCGCGGTCTCCGCGAACTCGCGCGGATGCGATTCGTAGCCGCCGTATTCCTTGGGTTGCAGCATCCGCATCACCCCGGAGTCGCGCAACCGTTTCGCGGACGTGTCCGACAGGCGCATCAGCTTGTCGCCCTCGGTGCCTTCCGCGCGGATCTCGTCCGCGTACTGTTCGATCCTGTCAAGAACCTGGCCCATGATGATCTCGGCTTTCTGGTGTCGGTACCCGGCGGAACGCCTAGGCGGACTTCTTCTCGGCGACTGCAGGTTCCGCGGACTGCCGGTCCGCGAGGCCGAGGGCGATTTCGATCAGCTGGTCTTCCTGACCGCCGACCAGCTCGCGCCTGCCGGCCTCGATGAGGATTTCCGCACCGGACACGCCGTACCGGCGGGCGTGGGAGTCGGCGTGCTTGAGGAAGCTGGAGTACACGCCCGCGTAACCCATGGTCAGCGACAGCCGGTCGAGCAGGCAGTCGCCGTCCATGATCGGCCGGACGACGTCCTCGGCGGCGTCGATGATCTTCAGAGTGTCGATGCCGGTGCGGATTCCGAGTTTCTCGGTGACGGCGGCGAACGCCTCGACCGGGGTATTGCCCGCGCCGGCGCCGAAGCGCCGGGTGGAGCCGTCGATCTGCAAGGCGCCCGCCTCGACGGCGAGCACCGAGTTGGCGACACCGAGGCCAAGGTTCTCGTGACCGTGGAATCCAACCTGTGCGTCGTCGCCGAGTTCGGCCACCAGGGCGGACACGCGGTCGCTGACGGCGTTCAGGATCAGCGCCCCGGCCGAGTCCACCACGTAGACGCACTGACAGCCGGCATCCGCCATGATCCGCGCCTGCTGCGCGAGAACCTCCGGCGGCCGGCTGTGAGACATCATCAGGAACCCGACCGTCTCCAGCCCGAGTTCGCGGGCGAGCCCGAAGTGCTGCACGGAGATGTCGGCTTCGGTGCAGTGCGTGGCGATGCGGCAGATGCTCGCGCCGTTGTCCGCGGCCTCCCGGATGTCGGACTGGACACCCAGTCCGGGGAGCATGAGGAACGCGATCCTGGCCCGCGTTGCCGTCTCCACCGCGGCCTTGATCAGTTCCTGTTCCGGGGTGTGGCTGAATCCGTAGTTGAACGAGGAACCGCCGAGTCCGTCGCCGTGGGTGACCTCGATGACCGGAACGCCGGCGGCGTCGAGCGCCCCGACGATCGAGCGGACGTGGTCGACGGTGAACTGGTGTCGCTTGGCGTGGGAGCCGTCGCGCAGCGACGAGTCCGTCACCCGGATGTCGAGATCGGCACTGTAAGGCATCGGTATTCCTTCGAAGAGTGAATGTGGGGCGGACGCGCTCAGACGCTCGCGCCGAGGATCTGCGTCGCGAAGCTCTCGCCGACCTTGGTGGCGGCGGCGGTCATGATGTCGAGGTTGCCGGAATAGGGCGGCAGGAAGTCGCCGGCGCCTTCGACCTCGAGGAAGATGCCGACGCGGGCGAGTCCTCCGCTGATCGGCGTCGGGTCGTCGAATTGCGGTTCGGCGCGCAGACGGTAGCCGGGGACGTACGCCTGCACGGACGCCGCGACGTCGTGGATGGACGCGGTGATGGCGCCGCGGTCGGCGTCTGCGGGGATGGAGCAGAACACGGTGTCCTTCATGAACATCGGCGGCTCGGCCGGGTTCAGGATGATGATCGCCTTACCCTTCTTCGCCCCGCCGATCGTCTCGATGCCCCGGCTCGTGGTGATCGTGAACTCGTCGATGTTCGCGCGGGTACCCGGGCCCGCGGACGGCGACGCCACGCTGGCGACGATCTCGGCGTACGCGACGTCGGTGATCCGGGAGACGGCATGGACCATGGGGATGGTCGCCTGGCCGCCGCACGTGATGAGGTTGACGTTCGGTGCGGTGCGGTGCTCGCCCATGTTCACGGCGGGCACGACCGCGGGTCCGAGCGCGGCCGGGGTGAGGTCGACCGCCTGGATGCCGAGTTCCCGGTAGCGGGGCGCGTTCGCCCGGTGCACGTAGGCCGAGGTGGCCTCGAAGACGATGTCGGGGCGCTCGTCCTGGGCGAGTAGCCAGTCGACGCCCTCGGCGCTGGCGATCACACCCCGGTCCGCGGCGCGCTTCAGTCCCTCGCTGTCGGGGTCGACGCCGATCATCCAGCGGGGCTCGATGATCTCCGAGCGGAGGAGTTTGTACATCAGGTCGGTGCCGATGTTGCCGGATCCGACGATCGCGGCGAAAGCCTTGGTCACAATTGTCGCCTTACTTGAATTCTACTGATACGGAGCCGATGTCACTGAAATCGGCGCGGAACACGTCGCCGGGGCGGGCGTCGATCGCGCGGGTGCACGAACCGGGCAGGATCACGTGCCCGGCCTCGAGCTGCACTCCGAAGCTCGCGACCTTCCGCGCCAGCCAGGCCACGGCCTTCGTGGGATTGCCGAGCACCGCCGACGCTTCCCCCCGCGCGATCTCTTCCTCGCCCTGGAACAGCACCGCGGAGATTGCGCCGATGTCGACGTTCGCCGGTTCCACCCGTCCGGCGCCGAGGATCACGCCGGCCGAAGACGCGTTGTCAGCGATCGTGTCGGCGAGCCCGATCTTCCACTCTGTGATGCGGGAGTCGATCAATTCAATACTGGGAACGATGTATTCGGTGGCCGCGAGCACGTCGGCCTCGGTGCACCCCTCCCCCGGCAGCGTCTCGCCGAGGACGTAGCCGATCTCCACCTCGATGCGCGGGTAGCAGAACCGCGCGGTGTCGATCGGCGTCCCCTCGGCGTACACCATGCTCGACAGCAGATGTCCGTAGTCGGGCTCGTCGACGCCCATCATCTTCTGCATGACCTCGGAGGACAGTCCGACCTTGTGGCCGTACACCGTCTCCCCCGCCGCCAGCCGTGCCCGGATGTTCAGCAGCGCGATCTCGTAGGCGTCGACGACGTCGATGCCCGGGAACACGGTGGTCAGCGGATCGATGGGTGCACGGTTCCGTTCGGCGTTCCGCAGGAGGTGGGCGGCGGACAGTCGTTGCGCGTCGCTCAGCATCACGCCACCTCCCCCGCACGTGAGTGCTGTCGTGTGTTCCGGGACTCTTTGCCACTCACGTGGGCGGCGTGCTGCGCGGCGATGTAGCCGAACACCATGGCGGGACCGATGGTCGCGCCCGCGCCGGCGTATTCGTTGCCCATCACCGACGCCGACGTGTTGCCGGTGGCGTACAGGCCGTCGATGACGGTCCCGTCCTCGCGGAGCACCCGGGCGTCGGCGTCGGTGACGAGTCCGCCCTTCGTGCCCAGGTCGCCTGCCTCGCAGCGGATCGCGTAAAACGGGCCCTGGACGATCTCGTCGAGGCACGGGTTCTTCATCGTCGGGTCGCCGTAGTACCGGTCGTACGCGCTGTCGCCGCGGCCGAAGTCCTCGTCGGTGCCGCTGCGGGCGAAGCCGTTGAAGCGATCGACGGTCGCGACGAGGGTGTCTGCTTTGACGCCGATCTTCTCGGCGAGGTCACGCAGCGTGTCCGCCTTGTGCACGACACCGGAGTCGTAGAACCCCTGCGGGAACGGCACACCCGGCAGCACCTGCGCGAACGGGTACYGCGACTTCGCCTTGTTGTCCATGACGAACCACGCCGGGACATGGCCGCCGTCGAGTTGGTCGTGCACGAAGTTCACGTACGGCGACGACTCGTTGGTGAAGCGTTCGCCGCGTCCGTTCACGATGACGGACGGCGGAATGCACCGCTCCGACACGAGCGGGATCACGGCACCCATCGGGTGCAGCACCGACGGCATCCACCAGGCGTCGTCCATGAGGTCGACTGCCGCACCGAGCTTCTGGCCGGCGACGATGCCGTCGCCGGTGTTCTCCCGGGCGCCGGCGCTGACGTCCGGAACGCCGTGCCGGGGCAGGTACTTGGCCCGCATGTCCTGGTTGTGGTCGAACCCGCCGGTCGCGAGCAGCACGCCGCGGCGGGCGCCGATCCGGACCGTCTGTCCGTCGCGCTCGGCGAGCACACCCACGACCGCTCCGGTGCCGTCGACGATCAGTTCCGTCATCGACGTCTTCAGCCACAGCGGCACCCCGGCGTCCTTGAGGACCATCCGCATCCGCGCCACCAGTGCGCGTCCGCCGGTCGCCATGTGGCGTCGCCGGACCACGTTGGACGCCACCCGCCACGCCGCCACCAGCGACGCCTTGCGGCCCTTCCACGTGCGCTTGACCATGGCGAGGTCGTGGTAATCCTTCGAGGTGACCCACAGGCCCAGCGGACCCTTCATGCTGTTGGGACGCTGGAACTGCTCGTCCTCCTTCAGCGCCCGGGTGTCGAACGGGATGCATTCGATGGTGCGCCCGAGCGGCCGCCCGCCCTCGTATTCCGGGTGATAGTCGGAGTAGCCCTTCACCCAGTACAGCTCCATGTGCGGGCTGCGGTCGAGCAGTTCCATCAGCTCGGGACCCTTGTCGACGAACGCGTCGAGGCGGTCGGCGGCGACGGTGCCCTCGGTGATGATGTCGAGGTAGCGGCGGATCGACTCGCGGGAGTCGACGACACCCTTCGCGCGCAGCGTCGGGGCGTTGGGTATCCAGATGCCGCCGCCGGAGATGGCGGTGGATCCGCCGAACGTCGCGCCCTTGTCGATGACGAGGGTGTCGATCCCGCGGTGGGCCGCGGTGATCGCCGCGGCCATGCCGCCGCCACCGCTGCCGACGACGAGGAAATCGACTGTGGTATCGAAGGTTTCTGCGGTGCCGCTCATCGTCCGCTGCCGTCCTTGCGGAGGAGGAAGGCGAGGACGGCGCTCTCGAACGCCGTCTTCTGCTCGATCATCGCCCAGTGCCCGCAGTTCGGGAACACGTGCAGTTCCGCCCGCGGGATCGACCGCATCGGGATGATCGCCATGTCCAGCGGGCTGACCCGGTCGTCGCGGCCCCACGTGAGCAGCGTCGGCGCCGTCACCTTGTGCAGCTGGGCCCAGTACGGGGTGGCGTCGGACGCGAGTGCCGCCTTGGCGCCTGCCTCGAACGCGGCCTTGCTGTACATCTTGCGGGCGCTGGCGAGGGTCTCGGGGTCGGTGGCCTGCGTCCAGCGTTCCTCGATCAGTTCCTCGGTGACCATGGCGGGGTCGAACACCATCGAGTGCAGCCACGCGATCAGTCGTTCCCGGGTGGGTTCGTCCGTGAACTCCATCAGGAGGTTGATGCCCTCACCGGGACCGGGGCTGAAGAGGTTCCTGCCGATGCCGCCGATGGTGATCAACTTGGCGACGCGGTCGGGGTGTGCGATGGCGAACTGGGTGGCGACGATGCCGCCCATCGAGTTTCCGAGCATCGCCACCTCGTCGAGTCCGAGACCATCGAGGAAGCGGAGCACCGCGTCGCCCGCGGTGAGCATCGGGTGGCCGCCGAAATCGTCGCTGACCCCGAATCCCGGGAACTCCAGGATGAAGGTGCGGAAGTGCTCGGCGAAGACGCCGAGGTTGCCGCGGAAGTTGCGCCACCCCGTCACGCCGGGGCCGGAACCGTGCAGCAGCAGAAGAGGCGGACCGTCGCCGGCCTCGTGGTAGCGAAGCACGCCGAGGTCGGTCTTCAGCTCCTTCAGGGTGCCCTCGTAACTCGAGTCAGTCGTCATGGTCGATCACGTTGCCAGCGTGGTCCCGGCTCGGACAGGAGCGATCCCGGTCAGCGAGACACCGCACGGCTCGGGCACGGTCCGGGCGGGGACTTCCACTGACCGAGACGGCATCTCGTGACGCTTCGGGGGCGTCTCTAGCCTCGGGGTCGATCGCCGAATCGGTCGGCGACGGAAGAGCAATCGGAGGCGGTCTGATGGCAACCGAACCGGCCGGCAACAAGCCCGCGGCACACCCGGACGCACCGTCACCGGGCGAGATGCGCCGTGCCCTGGGGCAATTCGCCAGCGGCGTGACGGTGGTGACGGGGCTCGACGCCGAGGGCCCGGTCGGTTTCACGTGCCAGTCGTTCGCGTCGGTGTCGCTGGAGCCGCCACTGATCCTGTTCTGTGCCGATCACCGCGGCCGGGCATGGCCGCGCATCCGGCGGTCGGGACGCTTCACGATCAACGTGCTACACGAGGACCAGACGGACCTCTGCGCCCGGTTCGGTTCGAGCCGGGGTGCCAAGTTCGACGGGCTCGTCTGGGAGCCGTCGGGGTGGTCGACGCCGTCGCTGCCGGGGGTCCTCCTGCGCGTGCATGCCGACGTGCAGTCGGTGCACACCGCCGGCGATCACGACGTCGTGATCGGACGCGTCCGGGAACTCGAATCGGTGTGCGACGAGCGTCCGATGGTGTTCTTCCGGGGCGGTTTTGGCCTCGACGCCGCTCCACAACCCGTGCGCGCGTAACGAGTCCGGGGACTCGTCAGCCACGCACGGGCGCTACAGCCATTGCCCCGACTGCACCGCGAGGAGCTGGTCGAGGGTCTCGGTCGACCACGAGCTGTCCGGGATCTCCGGAGTCCGGCGGCCGCGGCGGGGCGTTCCCAGTTCGGGGTGCAGCGTCCGCGTGACTTCCCGGGCGGCGTCGACGACGAGCGGGGCGACGCGCTCGAGTTGGACGGTGCGCGCGTCTCCGCACAGCGAGATGCCGGCGACCGGTCCGTCGGCGCTACGGACCGCGACACCGACGCACCCGATTCCGCGCACCGCCTCCCCGCGCTCGAAGGCGAGACCGCGCCGTTGCCGGATCCGGTTGAGCTCCTGGTGCAGCGTGGACAGTTCGGTGATCGTGCGGTCCGTGCTGCGGCTGAGCCGCGGCCCGTACATGCCGTCCACCTGCTCCGGGTCGACCCACGCGAGCATCGCCTTGCCGCCCGCCGTCGTGTAGGCGGGCACGCGCCCACCCACGCGGGACGGCAGGGTCGCGGCCATCCGACCGCCCACCTTGTCCAGGTACACGCTCTCCGCGCCGTCCAGCACGGCCAGGTGCACGACCATCCCGGTCTGCATGTGCAGTTCGTGCAGCAGCGGGGCCGCCGCGGCCCGGACCTGGCTGTGCCCGTTGTCGCCGCCGCCGAGTCCCATCGCCCGCCGCCCGAGGCAGTAGCCGAAGCTGGCGTGGTCGACCCAGTCGAGACGGACGAGCTGGTCGAGGATGCGGTGCACGGTGGACCGCGGCAGCCGGGTGCGGCACGCCACCTCTTCGAGCGTCAGGCGCGACGTCCGGCCGTCGAACGCGTCGAGGATGAGCGTCATCCGTTCCACCATCGACGGCGGCAGATCCTTCTTCACAGCGGGTACCGACAGTGCATCATCCAAATCGACGACAGTCATCGACGCCTCCAAATATCCTGGTCACACGCATACGTCCGACAAAAACTGAAATGAATTCTTAAAATGTACCAGCCGCGCCCGCCCCGGGGAAGGAATCGGACAACCGCCGCGCCCGGTCACCGGGAATCTCCGCGCACCCCGCGGGGTACCTCCACTACAACGGTGACGACAGACGACCCCGAGAGCGGAGTTACGAACTGATGCACATAGGAATCGCGCCGCCCATCGTCATCGCGCACCCCGCGGTCCGCGCGGACTGGGAACTCGGCGCCGGCATCGCGGAGCTCACCGCGATCGCCCGCACGGCCGACCGCCTCGGCTACCACCACCTCACCTGCAGCGAGCATGTCGCCGTCCCCACCGACGTCGCAGTGGAACGCGGCGGCACCTACTGGGACCCGCTCGCGACCCTCGGGTTCCTCGCCGCACAGACCACCGGCATCCGCCTGGCCACGCAGGTTCTGGTGCTCGGCTATCACCACCCCCTCGAGATCGCCAAGCGCTACGGCACGCTCGACGTCGTCAGCGGCGGCCGGCTCGTGCTCGGCCTGGGCGTGGGCAGCCTGCGCGAGGAATTCGACCTGCTCGGCGCCCACTTCGACGACCGCGGCGCCCGCGCCGACGACGCGCTCGCGGCGCTGCGCGCGTCCCTGTCGCAACCGAGGCCCGAGTACCACGGCCCGTTCTACGACTTCGACGGCGTCGTCGTCGAACCGCACGCCGTCCAGCCGCGAGTCCCGCTGTGGATCGGGGGACGCACACTGCGGTCCCTGCGCCGCGCGACGACGCTCGGCGACGGCTGGGTGCCGTTCGGTCTGTCACTCGACGAGTTGTGCGCGCTGCTCGCCCGGGTCGACCTTCCCGAGAAATTCGAGGTGGTCCTCAGCGCAGGCGCACCGCTCGATCCGATCGGCTCACGGGGCGCCGTGGCCCGCTCCCTCGAACGACGTCGCGAGGCCGGCACCACCGTCGTCAGCGCCACCCTCGCGTCCACGAGCGCAGCCCACTACTGCGAGCAACTGGAGGCCCTCCGGCAGCTGGGCGACACCCTCGGCCTCTCCTTCCGCACCACGACCGAAGACAGGATCCGCCCATGACCGGCACCGAAGAACTCGTCCGCACACTCGCCGAACGCGTCACCGCCCTCGAGGACAAGCTCGCCATCCTCGAGCTGATGACCGCCTACGGCCCCGCCATCGACAGCGGCTCGGCCGACGCCGTCGCGCGTCTGTGGACCGAGGACGGCGTGTACGACGTCGACACCGGGGTGATGCGCGGGCATGCGGCCATCACGGCGATGGTGCAGTCGCAGGCACATCAGGGCTGGATCGGCGGCGGCTGCGCGCACATGCTCGAGCCCGGGCACGTGCGCGTCGACGGCGATACCGCGGTGGCCACGTGCAAGTCGCAGTTGATCATTCACGACGACGCCGGGTTCCAGGTCCACCGGATCACCGCAAACCGGTGGGAGCTCGCCAAGATCGACGGCGAGTGGAAGGTGACCCGCCGCGTCAATCGGCTTCTCGACGGTCGCGAGGAGGCCCGCACCCTGCTGGCCGCGGGGGTGCGCGACTGAGCACGGCTTCGGCTGCACCGAAACGAGGCCCGCAAGTGCTGCGGGCCTCGTCCTGGTGCGGCGGGCGACGGTCAGGCGACCAACTCCGACGTGGGTGCGGCCGCGTCGGCCGGGCGCTCGATCTTGTTGCGGGTGAGGAGAAGTCCCATTACCGCGGCCAGCAGTCCGGCGACCGCCAGCGTGAAGAAGGCGTAGACGAATCCCTTCTCCGAGTACTGGGCGGCGCGGCCCACCAGCACGACGCCGGGGATCGCGACGATGGCGATCATCATCTGGCTGCCGATCGCACTGCCCAGCGAGCCCGACAGGTTCAGCATCCCACCGGCGATCCCCTGCGTCTGCGCGGGCACGGTGCGCATGATGAGATTCGGCAACGTCGCCGACGCGGAACCGAGCCCGAGGCCGATCACCAACTGCCCGAACATCATCTGGACGGTCGAGTCGTGCAGGGTGGCGAGCAGGACCGACCCGAGCGACAGGGAAGCGCCGCCGAACACCAGAACCGGCGCGGGGCCGATGCGCCGGGTGAAGTAGCCGCCCACCGGGCCCGCGATCATCGACACGACACCCGTCGGAACGGTGTAGATTGCGACGGCGAGGGCGGTGACGCCGAATCCGTAGCCGAGACCGAGGTCGGGGTCGGTCATCACGAACATCGGGATGAGCATCGAATGGCTGACCAGGACGAACTGCACGAAACCGCTGGCGGCCAGCGTCTTCGCGACGGGTCCGTGCCTGAGCATCTGCAGGTCGACGAGCGGCTCCTTCGGCGTGCGTTCGTAGACCAGCCAACCGGCGAGAACGGCGAGACCGCCACCCACGCAGAGAAGCGTCTGAGGCGCCGTGTACCCCCACGTGGCGGCCTTGCCGATGCCGAACAGCAGCACGAAGGCGCCGAGACCGAGAATCACCGCACCGAGCACATCGAGTTTCGACCGGGTGCGCAGGGTGGTCTCGGGCACGAAGATCGCGACCGCGATGCCGACGACCACCACGTGGGCAAGTTGCGCCCAGAACACGCCGGTGTAGCCGAAGTGGTCGATGAGATAGCCGCCGATGATCGGGCCGAGGATGGTGCTGGCGCCCATGCCCGTGGCGACAAATCCCACCGCCACGGGAATGATCGACGGCGGCAGGATGTCGCGGATCAGCCCGTAGGCGAGCACGAGGATCGCCATGCCCGCGCCCTGGAGGCCGCGGCCCACGAGGAACAGTTCGAAGGTGGGGGCCAGCGCTCCGAGGAGTGATCCGGCGCCGAATACCGCGGCCGACACGAGCATCATCCGCTTCTTGCCGTAGATGTCGCCGAGTTTGCCGACGAGCGGAGTCGAGGCGGCGAGCACGAGCGTGACGATCGTGATCACCCAGCCGACGTTCGCGGTGCCGAAGTGTTTCGCGATCTCCGGCAGCGCCGGGGTGACGAAGTTGTAGGCGAGCGGGATGACCTCGACCAGAAGGATGATCAGGGCCAGGAGGGCGAACGACTTCCCGCGTGAGAGCGGTGCGCGCTCCGCCTCACCTGGGGACAGGGGCATGTTATGCATATGTGGCTCCGGGGGATTCGAGTGGATCAGCACGCCCAACCTGGCATGACGCACAGTGACGCCGACCACAGTTCCCACTCACCGAGACCTACCCGCGGCCGGTGCCCGGTGACGCGAAACGACACGAATAGTAGAAAACATTCCTGCACGATATTGCGACCATCTAGTGACTGATCAGTAGTTCATGCGATACAACTAGAATGAAATCTAATTTTCTCTTCGCGGATCAGGAGTTCCCATGACGGAATCACTCAGCCTCACCGGACGCACCGCCGTCGTCACCGGCGCCGGCGCAGGCCTCGGCCGGGCCGAAGCCCTCGCACTCGCGGCCGCCGGAGCCGCGGTCGTCGTCAACGACATGGGCGACGGCGCACACGAGGTCGCCTCGCAGATCACCGCGGCCGGCGGCCGGGCCGTCGCCGTCACCGGCGACGTCTCCGACTGGGCGCTCGGCGCGCGCCTCGTCGACGAGGCCGTCAGYGCGTTCGGATCGATGGACATCCTCGTCAACAACGCCGGAATCCTGCGCGACAAGATGATTTTCAACCTCTCCGAATCCGACTGGGACGACGTCATCCGCGTCCACCTGAAGGGGCACGCCGCCACGTCGCGCGCCGCGGCCGTGCACTGGCGCGAGGCGAGCAAGGCCGCCGGCGGCCCGGTGTACGGGCGGGTCGTCAACACGTCGTCGGAGGCGTTCCTGTTCGGGTCCGCGGGACAGCCCAACTACTCGGCCGCGAAGGCCGGGATCACCGCGCTCACCCTGTCGACGGCGCAGGGCCTGTCCCGCTACGGGGTTCGGGCCAACGCGATCTGCCCGCGCGCCAGGACGGCCATGACCGCCGACGCGTTCGGCGTGAACCCGGGCGACACGGGCCTCGACCCCCTGTCCCCCGAACGGGTCGCCACCCTCGTCCACTACCTGGCCTCCCCCGCCGCCGACGCGATCACCGGGCAGGTGTTCGTCGTCTACGGCAAGATGGTCGCGCTCATGGAGGCACCGAAGGTCGAGAACCGCTTCGACGCAGCGGGTTCCGCGTTCTCACCCGAGGAGCTTGACGGCCTCCTCACACCGTATTTCGCCGGTCGCGGACCGTACGAGAACTACGCGGCGTTCAGCGTCGCCGAACTGGAGAAGGTTGCGCTGGCGACCGGCGACCTCGCCGGTGCCTGAGCCGCGACCACAGAAGGAGCACACGATGAGGCTGCACGGTAAGACGGCGATCGTGACCGGCGGCGCCGGCGGCATCGGACGGGCCGTCACGACGGTGTTCGTCCGCGAGGGCGCGAACGTCCTGTTCGTCGACATCGACGAAAAACGCGGCCGGGAACTCGAGCAGGAACTCGGAGCGGCCGCCCGTTTCCTGAACGCCGACATCTCCCGGCGCGAGTCCGCCAAGCAGATCCGGGACGCCGCGGTCGCAGCGTTCGGGTCGGTGGACGTGCTGGTCAACAACGCCCACGCGTCGCGGCAGGCGCTGCTGATCGACCACACCCAGGAGATGTTCGACCTCTCGTTCCGCACCGGGTTCTATCCGGTGGTGCACCTGATGCAGGCCTGCTACGAGCAGTTGAAGGCGGCGAACGGTTCGGTGATCAACTTCGCGTCCGGATCCGGGCTCGACGGGATGCCCACCCAGACGTCGTACGCCGCCGCGAAGGAAGCGATTCGCGGGGTGAGCCGGGTGGCGGCCAACGAATGGGCGGCCGATCAGATCCGGGTGAACGTGATCTGCCCGTTCGCCGCGACCGAGGGCGTCCTCGCCTGGCAGGAACAATTCCCCGACCGCGCCGCCGCGTCCGTCGCGAAGGTTCCGCTGCAGCGCATCGGCGACCCCGAGACCGACATCGCACCCGTGGCGGTGTTCCTCGCGTCCGACGATTCCCGATACATGACCGGCCAGACACTGATGGCGGACGGCGGCAGCATCAAGCTGCGCTGATCCGCCCGGACAGGAGAACGATGAACGACTTCCAGGGCCGAGTCGCCCTGATCACCGGCGGCGCGCGCAGCCAGGGACGCAGCCACGCGGTGGCACTGGCGGAACGCGGGGCAGACATCGTGCTGTGCGACCGCTGCGAGGACAGCCCGGCGGTGAACTACCCCCTGGCCACCGCCGCCGACCTCGACGAGACCGCCGAACTGGTGCGCGCCACCGGCCGCCGGTGCCTCACCGCCAAGGCGGACACCGCCGACCGGGCCGCGATGGACACACTCGTCGCGGAGGCGGAGTCCGAGTTCGGGCGGATCGATATCGCGGTCGCGAACGCCGGCGTCTCCGTGGCCGCCCCGGTGCAGTCGCTCACGCAGGAACAGTGGTCGGAGGCGATCGGTTCCAACCTCACCGGCGTCTTCAACACGGTGGGGGCGGTGGCACCCGGCATGATCCGGCGGGGATACGGCCGGATCGTCACCATCTCGTCGATGCTGGGCCGCGCAGGCAGCACCAACATGGCGGCGTACGCGGCGTCGAAGTGGGGCGTCATCGGGCTCACCAAGAGCGCTGCGCTCGATCTCGCCCCGCACGGCATCACCGTGAATGCGATTGCACCGGGCAATATCTCGACACCGATGATCCACAACGACGCCCTCTACCGGATGATGCGTCCCGACCTGGAGGCACCCGCCGCCGAGGATGTGGAACCGGTGTTCCGCAGCCTGCACGCCCAGCCCGTGGCGTGGCTGGACGCCGCCGAGATCACCCGCGTCGTGCTGTTCCTCGGCGCCGAGGGCAGCGCGCACATCAGCGGCATCGTCCTGCCCGTCGACGCGGGTACTGCCGCCCGCGGCCTGTGAGTACTTATCAACCGCCGGACGTTGATAAGTACTCACGGGACGCCTTTGGTCAAGGCTTTGATTAAGCAGTACAGGCCGCTAACCTGGGTTCATGCCCGACGAGACGACCGACCAGAGCAATTTGGACTTCCTGTCCTTCATGGACTTCGCGGTGGGCAAGACCGTCGACGAGTTGCCCGAGGTCGATCCGGTGTCCATGCGGCTGGTGCTCGCGCTGCACCGGGTGACGAGCGCCCTCGTCTACGACCTCGAGGCGACGGTCCACCGGCCCAGCGGGTGGAGCTGGCCGGGGTTCCGGGTGCTGTTCGTGTTGTGGCTCGCCGGACCGTGCGAGGCCAAGCGGGTGGCGTCGCTGTCCGGGATGAGCAGGTCTGCGGTGTCGGCCCTGGTGAACACACTCGAGCGCGACGGGCTCGTGACCCGGCGACCGTCCGCCGGCGACCGCCGGGCCGTCGATCTCGAGCTGACGGACGCCGGGCGCGAGGCCATCGTCAGCACGTACTCCGCGCACAACAAGCGTGAGCAGACGTGGACCGAGACGCTGACACCGTCGGAACGGGTCGTCCTGATCGGGTTGCTGGAGAAGATGGCGTCGGGCACCGCCGCCCGCGAAGCCGTCAAACGCAGCTAGCCGTGACGAGTAGGTGATGGCCGTGAGCAGGCTCATCCGTCCCGGGGAACAGCGCCTCGTGTCGTTCGACGAGTTCCGCGAGTCGGTGAGCGACGCGTTCGTCCCCCTCGAGATGACGTCGGCGGACCACGACGATTTCCGCGGCGTGGTGCGCGGCGCGACGGTCGGGGCGGTCCGGATCAGTGAAGTCACGGCCGCCCCGCACGTCATTCGGCGCACGCCGCGGACGATCCGCGCCGCCAACCCCGACTACTTCAAACTCGGACTGCAGGTGGGCGGCTGCTGCGTCCTCGCCCAGGACGGCCGGGAAGCTGCGCTTACCCCGGGTGACTTCGCGATCTACGACACGACCCGCCCGTACCAGCTGTCGTTCGACGACCGGTTCCGGATGCTGGTCGTGATGTTCCCCCGGCATCTCCTGCGCGTTCCGCCCGACGGCATCGCGCAGCTCACCGCGCGCCGGGTGTCGGGCAGGCAAGGGCTCGGCGCCGTCGTCACGCCGCTGGTGCGCGGACTCGGCGAGCAGATCGCCGACGCCTCCCCCACCGCCGCGCTGCATCTCGGCGATGCCGTCCTCGACCTGGTCGCGGCTGCGTTCGCGGAGCAACTCCACCTCGCCGACAGGCCGACCCCGTTGTCGCGCGGGGACGAACTGCAGGCCCGGGTCACCGCATTCATCGACGAGCGGCTCGCCGACCGGGAGCTGGATCTGCAGTCGATCGCGGCCGCCCATCACATCTCGGTGCGGCACCTGCAGAAGATGTTCGAAGCCGAGGGCGACACGGTGAGCGGATGGATTCGGCGAAGGCGACTCGAGCAGTGCCGTCGAGATCTCGCCGACCCCCGGTACCGCGAGCTGACCGTGTCGGCCATCGGTGCCCGCTGGGGTTTCGCCGACGCCGCCCACTTCTCGCGGCTGTTCAAGGCCACTCACGGATCGACGCCCGGCACCTACCGCGCCGCGGCCACCTCGCTCACGGAGACGGAGCGCCGGATTCGATGATCTCCGCGACCTCGTCGACGTGGACGGGTCGGCGCCAACTGTCCCAACCGACGTGGATCTGCCGGGGATGAACGGCGGCGTCGAGTACAGCGGATTGGTGAGTGTGCCCGTGCAGCAACCAGTCTCCCCCGTCCTGCAGGCGGTACTTCACGCCCCGGTCCTCCTCGGTGTGGTCGCCGGTGTACGGGAAATGGGACAGCAGCACCGTCCGGCCCGCGACCTTCCGTCGCGCGAACAGCTGCACCGACGCGAACGTGTCCAGGAAGACCCGCTGCCTGAGGTGGCTGTTGCGGTTCGCCATCGGGTGGCACGAGTCGTGATTGCCGGGGATCAGATGCAGCTCGACGTTCCGTTTCCGCGCGAACTCGTCCAGCGCGCGGAGCGCCCAGTCCTCGGCGGCTTTGCCCCCGACGGTGACGTCGCCGAGTATCCAGAGTTGGTCGCCGCTCCCGACGGCGGCGCCCAGACTGTCGAGGATGGATTCGTCGTGCGCGTCGATCTCCGCGTCGAAGCCCCGGATCTCCACCAGCCGCGCGTGCCGAAGGTGCAGGTCGGACGTGAACCAGACGCTCATGCCAGGAACCGCGACCGCAGCTCCGCGAAGAACGCTGCCGACAGACGTGTGAAGTCGTCGGCGCTCAATCGGATCCGGTCGCCGATCTCGAGCTTCAGAACGGACTTGTCGGGAACGTATGCGAGGACATTGATGCCGCGCAGGACGCCGCCGTTGTTCATCAACGAGTCGGCAATGATCTCGACTTCGTTGAGCGCGTTCGCGTCCTTGCCCGTCACCGCCCGGACCCGGTGGACGAAGTAGCGGTCCAGCGCGAGGACCATGTTGCCGAAGAACAGGGGCTCGAAGTCCTCCAGTGCGGCGAAGACCTTCTTGCCCGTGACCTCGCCCGCGATCGCTCCCGTCAGCGATTTGTACACGGCGAGTTGCTCCGTGACGGACGCCTCGGCGTGATCGATCTCTTCCTGCGTGTAGTTCTTCCGTCCGAGCACTTCGCCGTCTCCTTCGATGCACCGGGTGCCGGATCGACACGCTGAGAACCCCCAGACCAGCAGTGTTCCACCTTTCGCATCCCAGCGGATCCGGGTTGGAGGTGCGATACTCCCGGGTGGCTCCTGGCTCGTCCCAAAACCGGCAACCGAGAAGTCCGGAAGGATGCACCGATGAAGGTCACGATCGCACGAACCGCAGGAATCGCCGCCGCAGTCACCGGCGTGGCTCTGCTCGCCGCACCCACGGCGTCCGCGGCACCCGAGGACATCGCCGTCGACATCACCGACGACGGGAACGCGGTGGTCATGGAAGTCCGGTACGACGTCCCCGGGGCGGTGTTGTGCCTGATGAACGTCCTCCCCGTCGACGGGACCGTGCCCGCCGCCATTGTGGGACCCACCGTCGTGATGGGCGGAGACGACGGCGAACTCCGGGCCACCGTCGACCCCGGCAAGTACACGGTCCAGTGGTCCTGCTCGAGCATTCCGTCTTTCGAGCAGTGGGGCACCGCTCCGCCGCTGACCAACGGCACCGAGGACCCCACCACCGTCACCGTGACCGACACGTCCGGGCCAGGCGGCGGAGGCTCGTCGGGCAGCCCGTTCGGCAGCTGACGGCCCCCGCGTACGTGAGCGGCAAAGCGTGTTCGAGCACTCTTTCGCACTCACGTATGCGGGATCGGCGAACTTCCTGGGGCGGGGCGTAACGAAACTGGTGCGAGTGGGGATTGACAGTACGGAATCCCGCAACGGACAGGAACCCTCCGCCATGGCTACCGTCACGCACATCGATATCGCTCGCGCCCGCCGCTCTCGTCGGGTTCTCTTCATCGGAAACCCCACCCGGTACAAAGAGGTGTCGCACTGGGCGATGGTCAAGCAGTGGATGGTCGTCCACGGACTCGAGCCCGTCCGGAAGCTGGACGGCCCCGCGCTCTGCGCGATCGTCACCGAGGACGTCCTCGACGGAGTCGGCTCCCCTCAGGACGCGCAGGCGATTCAGAGCGCCCGTGAACAGGGCATACCGTGTATCAGCGTGCACGACAGCACTCAGATCTGGCAGGCCACGGCCCGCGTCCGCGCGTCCATCGCGCGATCCGGGGGCGGCGCACACTCGAGCCCGCACCACCAGGGAGCCTGAGAGAACCGCGGGCCGTCGTGGTCGACTGGGACGGCGAAGGCTACGCCGATGTCGGCGCACTGCAGCGCGCCGTCGCGGAGCAGTCGATCGCGGAGCTCACCCTCGCCGGCACTGAACGTGTGCTGGACGTGGGGTGCGGCGACGGATTCGTCACGCTCCGGATCGCCGAGCGGCTTCCCGGCGGTTCGGTGGTCGGAGTGGACGCCTCCCCGCGGATGATCGCGAAGGCAGAATCGAGGGCGGTGCCGGACGGGGCCCGCGCCGAGTTCCGTTTCGCGGACGCTCGCGACCTTCCGTTCGACCGTGAGTTCGACGTCGCGGTGTCGTTCAACGCGCTGCACTGGGTTCCCGACCTGCAGGTGGCGTTGGCCGCGATCGCCCGCAGCGTCGTGGACGGCGGCCGTGTGATCGTCCAGATGGTGTGCGCCGGTCCACGGACCAGTATCGAAGACGTGATGATGGCCATCTCGGCACGCCCACGGTGGGCGGAGTTCTTCACCGACTTCACGGCGCCGTTCATCCACATCGAGCCCGCGACATTCCGCGGATTCGCGAAAGCGACAGGACTCGACACCACGAACCTCGTCGTCCGGGACGTCGAATGGGATTTCGGCTCCCGAGAAGATTTCGTGCGGTGGTGCACCGTCGGATCCACCGACTGGACCGCGCACCTCGACGACGCCGCCGTCCCCGAGTTCATGGACGACGTCGCACGCGAGTACGAGCAGATCTCCCGACGCTCGGGGTTGTTCCTGTTCACCCAGATGCGCGCGGAACTCGTCCGGACGTCCTGACGGCAGCGCGTCGGCGGTGGCGAGACCGTCGCCGACTGCCGCCCTCCAGCGATGCCCGAATTCACTGCCTTCCGGGCGACCGATTGACAGCGCCGTCGAAGAAGATCGCACAGAAGGCGTCGATCGTCTGGCGAGCGTCGCTCTTGCGCATTCCCGGTTTCAGCCACCTGTGCGTCCAGTTGATCATTCCGAACAGGGCCTTTGCCATGAGAGGAACGGGAATGTCGGCGCGGAACGCCCCCTCGTCGACGCCCTGCTGAAGAACGTCGGTCACCAGCGTCTCGAACCGTTTGGTCTTGCGTGCCATATCCCGGGCCCATGCGGTGCCGTCAAGACTGAGCTTCGCCATGTCTTCCTGGATGTACAGGTAGACGTACGGGTAGTTGTTTTCGTACGACATCAACTGTTGCTCGACCAATCCCCGGAGCTTGTCCGGCACCGATCGGTCGGAAGCGACGATGTCGGCACCGACTGCAATGTTCTCGTCGAGTACACCGACGAGAATGTCATGGAACAAGGCCTGGAAGAGTTCCGTCTTACTTGCGAAGTAGTAGTAGATCGAGGCCCTGTCGGTGCCGAACCGCTCAGCGACGTCGTTGAGCGTTGCAGCCTCGTAGCCCTTCTCCTTGAACACGGCCGCCGCAGCCGACATCAGCTCGGCACGCTTGGCCTGATAGCCGGGGCTGCCGTCGTTCTGAGCACTCCGCCTGCGCTTGCTCATGCCGCTGCCGGACGTCGAAGTCGTCACCATCCTCGGAATCATACAGTTGGGAATCGCACCCCCTAGTCAACGTTGACGTAAATCAACTTGAACGTTGACAGTGTGACGGCGGTCGCATATGTTCGGTGCACATACCAGCATGAACCCATTTCTGTGCCGCCATATCACCCGAACCATGGATAATTGAGGGCAAGATGTCGAACAACGCGCAATGGTGCGAAGTCACGCCGGTTGCGGATCTACTGGGTCGTGGCGCCAACGACCATCCCGATCGCGATCTCATCGTGTTCCCGGACAGCCGCCACACGTACTCGCAGGTGTACGAGGGCTCGATGCGCGTAGCGCGGGGCCTGATAGGCCTCGGCGTCGAGGCGGGCGACCACGTCGGACTCCTGGCCCACAACAGCATCGAGTTCCTCGAAGGACTCTTCGGCGCCGCGCTTGCCGGGTGCGTCGTAGTTCCTCTCAATGCCCGCCACAAATCTTCGGAACTCGGCTACATCATCGAGAACGCAGACTTGACGGCCATTCTGACCGTCACGGGCGACAACGATTACATCGACTTCGCCGATCTCGTCTACGCGGCCGTCCCGTCCCTGAGGGCAGCGACAGGAAGTGCATGCCTGTCCCTACCCGAGGCACCCCGTCTACGGTCTGCGATTCTGCTCCGCGGCGAAGACCGAGAGGGATTCGTCCCGCGCAACGCGTTCTCCGCCGCAGCCGATCGAACAGGAATCGACGAGGTGGAGCGCCGTCGCCTCCAGGTCCGCGTTCGCGACACCGCCGCCATCCTGTACACCTCAGGCACCACCGCGAACCCTAAGGGGTGCATGCTGACACATGAGGCACTCACCAGAGGACCGGTGCATCGCGCGCGCAATCGCCTGGTGACCGATACGCCACACATCAGCTGGGGTGGTGGCCCCCTGTTTCACATCGCCGCCCTCGCACCACTTCTCGGAGCGATGGGGGCAGGTGGAACCTACCTCACGGACACGTATTTCGAACCCGGGCGCGCGATCGATCTCATGGTCCGCGAACGCCCCACGACGATATGGCCATGGTTCCCCGGCCCCATGCAGATGTTGACGAGCCATCCGACATTCGATGCAGCCGCCCTCGACTCCGTTCGATACCTCTTCCTGATCGGCCCACGGGTCCTCATCACGGAGGCACAGAACCTCTTCCCTCAGGCCGAACTCGTCGCCGCCTGCGGGATGACCGAGACGTCGGGAATCTACGCCCTCAGCGACGAGTCCGAGACATTCGAGGACCGCTCGAGCGCGCAGGGAAAACCCGCACCGGGCATCGAGGTACGAATCATCGATCCGTTCACCCACGAAGAACAACCGATCGGCGTACCGGGCGAGATTCTCGTTCGCGGCTACTGCGTCACAGACGGCTACTACAAGGACCCACAGAAGACCGCCGAGACGATCGACGACGATCGATGGCTCCACACCGGCGATCTGTACAGCCGTACCGAATCAGGTTGCCTGGTGTTCCACGGGCGCCTGAAGGACATGCTCAAGGTCGGAGGCGAGAACGTAGCGGCCATCGAAATCGAATCGTTCCTGTGCGAACATCCCGCCGTACTCAATTCCGCCGTGATCGGCCGGCCCGACGCGCGTCTGGACGAGGTGCCTGTTGCCTTCGTGGAGATCCGCGAAGGCTATTCCCTCTCCTCCGACGAGTTACTTGCCTTCTGCCAGGGCAAGATCGGACGCTACAAGATCCCCAGGGAAGTGTACTTCATCGAGCCGGGCGAATGGCCGATGTCGGCCACCAAGATCAACAAACGAGGGTTGCACCAGCTCCTTCTGGAGAAGGCAGACAGCATGTCTCCCGCTTCCTGATCACCGACAATGGGGGCCGATCGCATGTCGCGGTCGGCCCCCTTTGCGCACCCCGGACAGTCGAAGATTGGGAAATACACATCGACAGAAGTGGGGCGCACCTGTCGATGCGCCCCACTCGAGAACGGAACCGCTACTGGGCGAGCATGCCCGCGTCCACCAGATGCTCCGCTCCGGTGATGTACGACGATTCATCCGACGCGAGGAACAAAACCAGTTTGGACACCTCGACGGGATCGGCAATCCTTCCCAGCGGGATCTGGGCCAACGCGTCGCCGCCCTCTTCGTTGGTCGCTTCTACCATCATCGGGGTCTGAATGAACCCCGGGTGCACCGAGTTGACACGAATGTTCTTGCGGCCGTATTCGACTGCGGTCGCCTTCGTCATACCGCACACCGCGAACTTGCTGGCGACATATGCCAGGCTCGGGAAGCCGTAGTTCGCAGCCATGCCGGCGATGGACGAGATGTTGACGATCGAACCGATACCCGCCCTTTCCATGGACGGCAGGATGGCCTTCATCCCGAAGAACACCCCGTCCTGATTGATGCCGCATACCGTTCGGTAGTCCTCCTCGGTCAACTCCGCGGTCGTCGCGAGCGGCCCGAGCACACCGGCATTGTTCACCAGGACGTTGATGTCACCGAAGGCGTCCACGCCTCGGGCGACAGCGTTCGTCCACGAGTCGAGTCGCGTGACATCGTGGTGAACGAACACCGCATTCGAGCCGAGGTCCTCGGCAAGCTGTTCGCCGGCAGCGTCGGAGACGTCGGCGAGCACCACCTTGGCGCCGTGCTCGACAAAGGTCTTCGCATGCGACTCCCCCATACCGCGGGACGCACCCGTGATGAGGGCAACTTTGCCCTCCAAACGCTTTACCATGTCTTCCTTTCCGTTTCGAGTCAGCACTGATCGTGTGAGGCCGAACTGCGGTCAGACCGTCACCGACTCCGGCAGCGAAATACGCGGGGCGACTTCCTTGGCGATCATCTCGAGCGACTGGAACCACGGTGCCGGGTCGTCGAAGTAGTCGTGCGATTCGACCTGGAGCGTTCCCCACCCTCCTGTTTCCTCGAACAGGCGGTTGATCTTGTCCACCACGGTATCCGGCGAACCCACACAGAAGACGTTGTCGACGACCCATTCGAGATCGACGTCGGCCCTGTCTGCGCCGGCGTCTTTGATGAACCCGTCCATCATGCCGAATCGCCACCAGATGGGGATGAGGTAGCGCTCGAAGCAGTATCCGATGGGTCCTTCCATGACGAGACGCTTGGCCTCCTTGTCGGTGTCGGCAACGAACACAGTTTGAGAGACGTGGTAGCGAGATCGATCGGCAGCGTGTCCGTTCGCCGTCGCCGCCTCGGAGTAGGTCTCCCAGTGCGTCTTCAGCGCCTCGAGGCCGGAGAAGATCGAAACCGGCCGGAACCCGCGCTCACCCGCGAACCTCATCGAGGGTGAGTTCGCACTGAATCCGGTGACTGCAATCTCCGGCGCTCCGCCCCACGGGCTGAAGTCGGCAAGCATGTGCTGATCATCGCCGTCGTCACTGTGAAGTTCTTCCGGGTAGCCGGCGTTCCAGAAGCGTCCCTCGTGGAAGAACGGCTCACGCTTCCAGATCTTCTCCATGATCTCGAGAGATTCACGGACCATTTCGTTCGTGAACTTCGTGTCCTCGCCGTTCTTGATGCCGTGGATATACGACGACTGAGGGTACGCGCCTGCCCCGATACCGAGGAAGTACCGGCCTTCCAGGATCTGCGACAGCCAACCGACCATGATCGCAAGCTTGGCCGGATGCTGATGAGGAAGCAGGTGAGCCATCGGAGCGAACTTGATCCGCTCGGTCCTACTGGCCGCTGCGGCGATGATCAACTCGGGATTGGGAATGTTCTCCCAGCGCTGAGAAGCATGCTCGGACAGCATGATCGAGTCGAAGCCGATCTCGTCCGCGGTGATCGCCTGCTGGACGCACCAGTCGAAGGTCTGGCGCGCGGTACGCTCCGGGCGCATGTAGGGATGGACGATGAGTCCGGTTTCCATTGCCATGATGATCTGCCTTTCTCACTACGGTTGATGTGGATGCTGCGCGACGAACTCGGCGTCAGGCGTAGAAGATGTCGTATGCATGCTTCGTATCCATGTACTCCTTGACGGAGAAGATCGTTCCGTCGCGGAACTCGAACAAGAAGTGGTACTGGTTCCGATAGACCTTGCCGTTCTTCAACTTCGCGTACGAGGTGGCCTCCACGGCGACCTTGTCACCCTGCGCAATCGCGGCTGTCGGTGTCACCTCGAGCGCACCGTTCTCGTACACGGATGTCACCCCGCCGAGCAATGCGCCGAGGCCTTCCCTGTCGTAGGTGCCCGACATGCCGTCGATACCTCCCGAGACCCAATAGGTCGCCTCGGGATGAAGTGTCGCGAGGATCTGCGCCACGTCACCCGTGGAGAAGATCTTGGCGAAGTTGTTGGCCAAATCGATGTTCTCTTCCGGCGTACTCATTACTGCTCCGTCTGTGCGGTGATCCACTTGACTATGACCTGAGTCACTCTTCATCGTTTGCCCGTGGCACGGAACCGTGAAATCACCCGGTTACATGCTCAGCGGATCGACCYTCGATCTCCCCAGTTCAGAGGGCATGTGACGGCGGTCCGTCACCCCAGGACCCCGTCAATACAATTGATGTCACATCTTGACCACGGAGTCGGTGCGGGGCACTATCAGCCGGTGATGTCAATCACAATCCGAGCGAGATCGAAGCGAGGCCCGTGAACTCGAACGAMTGGCAGCAGATCGTCGACCTTCGACGAGCGGGTGTGACGATCTCCGGAATCGCAACTCGGTTGCAGATCTCTCGTAACACCGTGCGCCGCGCTCTGAGTTTCGACGAACCCCCTGGCGATCACCGTCCACGAACCGGATCGTCCGCCGATGCGCTGGTCCCTGCGATCACAGCCCTCCTCGACGAAAATCCCGAGATCACGGTCGCTCAACTCCACAGATCACTCCAGTGGAACGGATCGCGGAACACGCTCGCACAGGTGGTACGCCGAGTCCGGGGCGATCGAGCCACACGACAGCGCACGCGCGATCAGGCCACTCGGACGACTCTCACCTCGGACATTCCACGGTTTTCCACCAGCTTCGTCGGCCGAGACGATGACCTTCGCCAACTCCGGCTGTCACTCGGCGGCAGCCGACTGGTGACCATCGCGGGGCCCGGCGGCATCGGCAAGACGCGACTCGCCGCCGAAGCCGCGATGGACTTTCGCCGTGCATTCGCCGACGGAGTGCGCTTCATCGAGTTGGCTTCCCTCCGCAACGACACCCTGCTTCCCCAAGCGATCCTGGATGCGTTGGGGTTCGACGATCCGGACATGCCGGAACGTAGCGCACAGGAATCGCTCGTCGAATCCCTTCGTCACAGACACTTGTTGATCGTTCTCGACAATTGTGAACACCTGATCGATGCATGCGCACAATCGATCGCGGCGATCTTGCGAAACACCACGTATGTCAAGATTCTGATCACCAGCCGCGAGATCCTCGCCATTCCCGACGAACGCGTGCATGTTCTCGACCCCCTGTCCATGACCGACGAGCACGACCCGGAGCGGGCCGGTGCCGCCATGGAGCTGTTCGAGAATCGAGCGGGTGCCGCAATCGCGGGATTCTCCATCACCGATGCCAGTCGAGACGCGGTCCGACACGTCTGCACCCAACTCGACGGCATGCCCTTGGCGATCGAACTCGCGTGCGCACGGTTGAATGCACTGTCCGTGAACGACCTCGCAGCACGGCTCGACGATCGACTGTCCTTGCTGACCGTGGGCAACCGTGGTGGCCCCGACAGGCACCGAAGCCTGCACGCGACGGTCGAGTGGAGCTACGACCTGTGCACCGCGCAGGAACAGGTTCTCTGGGCGCGGTTGTCGGTGTTCGCGGAGGGTTTCGACCTTGCGATGGCCGAACGAGTCTGCGCGGGAGGCCCTGTCGACACCGATGCGGTGCTGGATCTCCTCGCCGGTTTGGTGAGCAGATCGGTCCTTCGACGCGACATCGAGAACGAACGGGTCCGGTTCCGGATGTTGGAGACGATCCGGCACTTCGGTGCCGGGAAACTGTCCGCGGACGAGGCACTGCGCCTGCGGGGCGTCCATCTGCGTTGGTGTGCCGACCTGGTGACTTCTGCGCGGAAAGCCTGGACGGGCCACGGCCAGGAACTCGCCGGCGGCCGGCTGCGCGAGAACCGGGCCAATCTTCGACTGGCACTGCAGACGGCGCTCACCGATCGGACCGAGGAAACGACCTCGGTAGCATCTGGTTTCGTTGCAACCTGGTTCCTGTGGTCGTCGGCGTTCTCGGTTCGTGAGCACAGGATGTGGGTTACGAGCTTTCTGAACTTGGATACGGTCCCCGAAACCCGCGCAGCTCAACTGTCTGCAACCCTCGGGGTCCTTCAGACGATGCAGGGAGATCGGGGCGAAGCAGGCCGAACCCTCGACCACGCCGCCCGTCGCGCACGAGCCCTGGGCGACGAGGCAACGTTGGCATTTGCCCTGCAGACGCAGGGACTCAATACCTATCTCGGTGGTGACTTCGAGGCAGGTGAGCGGCGCCTTGCCGAGGCACTGCGTCTGTACGAACGGATTCCGGACAGCACCGATCTCATGTGGACCGCGCACATCGAGATGGGCATGCTGCGCAGCTCGAACGGTGAAACCGCGCGAGCAGCCGAGCACTTCGATTTCGTCCGAGCACAGGCTTCGGCCGCAGATGAGAAATGGATGCTGTCCTACGCCGTGTACGGATTGGGACTCGTTGCGCTGGTGTCCGGCCGCTACCAGCAGGCGACCGAATACGCGACCGCCAGCCTGGGCCTCAAGCGCGCCTTCGACGACACCGTCGGCGCAACCCTCGTCATAGATCTGCTCGCGTGGGCCGAGGCGGCATCCGGCGCCGGTGAACGAGCAGCAGTACTGCTCGGAGCAGCGTCGAGCATGTGGGACTCGTTCGGGATGCAACTCTATGGTTCGCGCCATTGGGTTCAGCGCCGAGAGGTGTACGAATCACGAGCACGAACGGCTCTCGGAGACGCCGCATACGAACATGCTCGGCACCGGGGCGCGACAATGTCGATGTCCCAACTCATCGCCTACGCATTGAACGAGAAACGACCGGACGACACCGGCGCGACTCCCCACTCCAACCCCGAGTTGTCCCCGCGCGAACGGGACATTGCGCAGTACGTCGCGGAGGGCCTCACCAACCGGGAGATCGCGACGCACATGGTGCTGTCGGTTCGGACGATCGACGGCCACGTCTCGAATCTCCTTCGTAAACTGGGAGTCACGCGACGCAGGCAGGTCACCGCCGCGTTGATCGAACGGTGAAGCCACGGAGCGTCGAACGCCTGCCGAACCCCTTCCGACGAATTCGAACTCACCAAAGGTCCTCACCTTCCATGAATCAACTGTAGTGTTGATTGAGTTGTAGCCCCGGACGACGCTGACGTCAGAGCACTCCGCGAATCCGGTTCGTTCGACACTCCTACCCACACCATCACCGAGAGGCTCGAATCGATGCGAGCATGGCAATTCACCGGGGTCGGCGCCCCACTGCGACAGGTCGAAACCGACGAGCCCGTTCCGGGGCCCGACGACATCGTCATCGACACCGGAGCAGTCGGGCTGTGCCACTCCGATATCGGGTTCATGGACGGGACCATCACCGAACTACTGGGCGAAGTTCCGATCGTCCTCGGTCACGAAATCGTCGGAACCGTCTCAGCAGTGGGAGCACGCGTACGCGATTTCGCGGCGGGCGACCGCGTCGGCATTCCCGCGACCACCGACGGCCCCGGGACGGCGATGAACGGCGGCTATGCCGAGAAAGTGAAAGTGCCGGCGCACCTGCCGGTCAGACTTCCCGACGGGCTGTCCTTCGAGGACGCCGCGCCGGCAACGTGTTCGGGTCGAACCGCGTACCGAGCCGTGCACACCGCGGGACGTATCGAGTCCGGTATGAACGTCGGCATCATCGGCTTCGGCGGGCTCGGCTACTTCGGACTTCAGATCGCAAAGGCCGCAGGAGCGACCGTCTTCGTCGCCGAACTCCACGAGGCCAGGTGGCCCCTTGCGCACGACCTCGGCGCCGAGGCGTGCGCGC
>NZ_JBFUHV010000103.1:0-31210 GCF_056402215.1 Rhodococcus sp. P4_B6
CACCCGCGCAAGTTTCGTGTCGGGGGCGAATTTCTGCATCGACGGCGGCGTCACGCCCGTCGTCTGACCGATCCAGACCAGCAAGAAGGAACAGCCTGATGTCAGTTCTCGATAGAACCTGTCCACCTGCGAAAACGGCGTCGAAAATCGCTGTTGCACTGGGTACCGCGGTGATAGCGGCCGGCACCATGACRGCGTGCACGTCCGGCGCAGGTGCCGGAGACGACGGCAAGACCACGATCGGCGTCACCCTCAATGCGGCGTCGAACCCCTTCTTCCTCGCGGAAGGCCAGGCGATCGAAGAGGCCGCCGCCGAGAAGCGCGTGGAAGTGTCCGTCCAGTACGCCAATGCCGACGTCGCCGTGCAAAGCGACCAGATCGATACGTTCATCCGGCAGAAGGTGGACTCGATCATCGTCGACGCCGTCGATTCCGACGGCGTCGGTCCCGCATTGCTCCGAGCGACGCAGGCGAACATCCCCGTCGTCGCCGTCGATGTCACGGCGATCGGTGCCGACGCGACCGTGACGAGCGACAACGTCCAGGCCGGCCGCGAAGCGTGCAAGTATCTCGTCGAGCAACTCGGCGGATCCGGCAAGGTGGCCATCGTCGACGGGGCCGCGGTATCTGCGATCGCGGACCGCATGCAGGGATGCCGGGAAGCGTTCGACGCACACCCGGGCATCGAGGTCGCCGCCACTCAGCGCGCGGATCTCACCCGCGACAAAGCCATGAACGTCGCGAGCACCATCCTCACCGCGAACCCCGATGTGGACGGCTTCTTCGGCGTCAATGATCCCACCGCGATCGGAATCTCCCTCGCTGCACAACAGAAGGGCACCGACGTGAAGGTCGTCGGAGTGGACGGCGCGAAACAACTGACCGACCTACTCGGCAAGAGTTCCATCATCGCCACCTCGGGGCAGGACCCCGCCCAGCTCGGCCGCTCGGGACTCGACATCGCCGTTCGTCTCGCCGGCGGCGAGAAGGTCGACAGCGCACCGACATTGATTCCCACCGTCCTCGTCACCGCCGACACCATCACTGCCTACAAGACCTGGGGATGAACCATGGGTACGCTCACGAAGGTCCCCGCAGCGCGTCTCGAAGGCATCACGAAGTCCTTCCACGGCAATTCTGTTCTGCGGGGGGTGTCATTATCGTTGCATTCCGGATCGGTCTCCGTCCTCGCCGGTGAGAACGGCGCAGGCAAATCGACCCTGATCAAGGTGCTGACCGGTATCTACCAGCCGGACTCGGGAACGATCCACCTCGCCGGCGCCCCAGCGCACTTCACCGGCCCTGGCGACGCACGCGCACACGGACTCACAGTCATCCATCAGGAGCTCAGCGTGGTTCCCGAACTCACCGTCGCAGAGAACATGGTGCTCGGCCGGGAGCCACGGCGGCGCCTGGGCCGATTGGACCGCGGTGCCGCCCGCCGACTCGCGGTCGCGGCCCTGGCCCGGGTGGGGTCGACTATCCGTCCCGAAACCTATGTGGCCGAACTTAGTACAGGTCAGCAACAGTTGGTGGAGATCGCCCGCGCCCTGTCCGAAGAGCCTCGGATCCTCGTCCTGGACGAGCCGACTGCCGCACTCTCGCAGGACGAGGCCGACAACCTGCTCCGCCTCGTTGCCGAACTCAAGTCGCGCGGTCTCGCCATGCTGTACATCAGTCACCGGATGGCGGAGATCGACCGAATCGCCGATCACGTCACCGTCCTCCGCGACGGCGTCGTCGCCGACTCGATGGCCCGAGCAGACATGACCCCGGACCGGATCGTCACGTCGATGGTGGGCAGACCGGTCGAGGCGATGTACCAGCACCGGCGAGCCGCAGCACGCACCGACATCCGACTCCAGGTCAGCGACCTCTCCTCCGACAAAGTGCAACCCTGCTCCATCGAGGTCCGCGCGGGCGAAGTCGTCGGATTGGCCGGCATCGTCGGCGCCGGCCGAAGCGAACTGTGCCGTCTGGTTGCCGGCTTCGACAAAGCCGCGGCCGGCCGCGTCGAGGTCGACGCCCGACACGTCGACCTCGGCAACCTCCGCTCGACCGCGGCGGCCGGGATCGTGATGCTCCCGGAGAGCCGCAAGGAACAAGGCCTGTTTCTCGACATGTCGATCGCCGACAACGTCTGCCTCGGTACAGCATTCGGACGCCATCGCTTCGGGCGGACCTCGCCGGCAGCATTGACACGTGCGGCCACCCGATACACCGAGCAGATGCGCGTCAAGACCACCGGCGTCGACCAGCGCGTCGGGGATCTCTCCGGCGGCAATCAGCAGAAGGTCTTGCTCGCGCGCTGTCTGGCCAAGCAACCGTCGGTACTCATCCTCGACGAACCCACCCGCGGCGTCGACATCGGAGCCAAGGCCGACATCTACGCACTCATCAACGAGGTCGCGTCGAAAGGAGTTGCAATACTGTTGATCTCCTCCGAGCTTCCGGAGGTCATCGGACTCTCCGATCGGATCCTCGTCATGCGCGAAGGCGCGATCGTCGCCGAGGTCTCCGGCGACTCCATGACCGAGGAAGACATCATCCGGCACGCAACCGGAAGCGTTACTGCCCCTCCATCGCTCACCGAGGTAATCTCATGACCACCCCACTTCCCTCCCCCACCCTGCCGGCGGCGCCGCACCGGCCCCCGCGAACGAACGGCATCCGGCACCACGTCACCGCACTCGCCGACCGGCTCGGCGTGGCGCTCGCACTCATCGTGCTGATCGCCGTGTTCTCGGCGGTCGCACCGTATTTCCTGTCGGTGGACAACCTTTTCGACGTCGCCCGGCAGATCTCCGTGACCGCCATACTCGGTGCGGGACTGACCTTCGTCATCATGACCGGAGGCATCGACCTGTCCGTCGGGTCGGCGGTGGGCGTGACCGCGTTCGTGGCCGTCGCCCTCTCCGTCAACGGCGCTCCGGCCCCGGTCGCCCTGCTCGGTGCACTGGCCGCCGGCCTGGTCATCGGATTGATCAACGGTGTGCTGGTGGCCGGGCTCGGGTTGGCGTCCTTCATCGTCACCCTCGCCGCGCTGACGTATCTCCGCGGAGTGACCTACGTCGGTACCGACGGCAAGACCCTGTTCTCGACGGACCTCGGCTACGCCGTCCTCGGCCACGGCGCCCTTCTCGGAGTGCCGATTCCGGTGCTCGTCATGGCCGCGGTCTTCGCGGGCGGGTGGTATCTGCTCAATCGCACCGTCTTCGGACACTGGGTTCGCGCAGTCGGCGGCAACGCCGAAGCCGCCCGGCTGGCCGGCATCCCGGTCCGGCGAGTGCTCACCACCGTGTACGTGATCTCCGGCATCTGCGCGGCCGTGGGCGGAATCATCGCGTCGGCCCGTCTGCAGAGCGCCGTACCGGACCTCGGCGCCGGATACGAACTGTCCGCGATCGCTGCCGTGGTCCTCGGCGGGACGTCACTGATGGGTGGGCGAGGATCGTTGATCGGCACCTTGGTGGGTGCGGCGATCATCGGGGTTCTCGTCAACGGTATGACGCTGCTCGACGTCTCGACGTTCTACCAGCAGATCATTCAGGGCGCGGTCATCGTGCTCGCGGTGGCGCTGGACCGGCTGCGCATCAAGTCCTCGGGGACGCAGCATGCTTGACACACGATCAAAGGAAACCATGACCTACGAACCCATGAACCCCGATGCCGCACTGGCAAAGGTGCCCACCGAACTGTTCATCGGAGGCCGGTGGGTATCACCCGGCACGGGGCAGACCATCGCGGTGGAGAATCCCGCGACCGGCGACGTGATCGCCGAGATCGCCGACGGCGGGCTCGCGGACATGGCTGCCGCTGTCGACGCCGCCGCGGCCGCCCAACGCGACTGGGCGCGCACCGCACCCCGGGTGCGCTCGGACATCCTGCGCCGCGCCTACACGCTCATGCTCGAGCGATCCGACTACCTCGCCATCCTGACCACCCTCGAGATGGGCAAACCCTACGCCCAGGCGCAGGCCGAGGTGACGTACGCAGCCGAATACCTCCGCTGGTACTCCGAGGAGGCCGTGCGCATCGGCGGCCGCTATACCGTCACCGAATCGGGAGTCGGCCGGATCGTCACAATGGCCCAGCCCGTCGGTCCGTGCCTGTTCGTCACACCGTGGAACTTTCCTCTGGCGATGGGCACCCGCAAGATCGGCCCTGCGCTGGCGGCGGGCTGCACCTGCATCGTCAAACCCGCGAAACAGACTCCGCTGAGCATGCTGGCGACAGCGTCGATCCTCGAGGAGGCCGGTGTTCCCGCCGGCGTGGTCAACGTCGTGCCCAGCACCGATTCGAACCGAATCGTGGCCGCGGCAATGAATGATCCACGGCTGCGGAAGATCTCGTTCACCGGCTCGACCGAGGTGGGACAGTCACTCGTGCGGCAATCGGCCGACCAGTTGCTGCGCGTGTCGCTCGAACTCGGTGGCAACGCCCCGTTCATCGTCTTCGACGACGCGGACGTCGGCTCGGCAGTGGACGCCGCGGTACAGGCGAAACTGCGTAACAACGGAGAAGCCTGCACCAGCGCCAACCGCCTGTACGTCCATTCCTCGATCGCCGGCGAGTTCGCTGCCGAACTCGCCGAGCGCTTCTCCGCGCTGACCATCGGTCCGGGCATGGACCCCGGCACCGACATCGGCCCGCTCATCGACGACAAGCAGCGACGCCAGGTGCAGAGGCTGGTCGACGACGCCGTCGCCAAGGGCGCACGCGTTGTGACGGGCGGGCACGCCCTCGACCGTCCTGGCTGCTTCTTCGCGCCCACCGTCCTCACCGATGTGCCCGGCGACGCGCTCCTCATCCAGGACGAGATCTTCGGTCCGGTCGCGCCCATCATCTCCTTCGACGACGAAACCGCGGTCCTCGAATCCGCGAACTCGAGCCGGTACGGGCTCGCCTCCTACGTGTTCACCCGCGACCTGGACCGCGCGATCCGCGTCGCCGAACAACTCGACAGCGGAATGGTCGCCATCAACCAGGGAACGGTCTCCAACCCCGCGGCGCCCTTCGGTGGTGTCAAACATTCCGGCTACGGGCGGGAAGGCGGCCCGGAAGGCCTCGCCGAATACCTCGAGACGAAGTACATCGCATTGGGCGCGGGCACCGCACCCACGAGCGCCGGAGGCATCGCATGAGCGGCGGAAAGACTCTGGTCGTCGGCGCCCACGGGGTGATCGGCAGCGCGGTGGTACGCACGCTGACCGACGAGGGCAGGGACGTGGTCACGGTGGCACGCCGCGGCCCGGTCGAGTTGCCGGGCGGGGCGGCAGTCACCGACCACATCCAGGTCGATCTCCTCGACGGCGCGGCCACCTCGGCGGCGTTCGCCGGGTGTTCCGACATCGACACGATCGTCTACACCGCGTACACCGAACGTGAGTCGATGGCGGCCACCGTGGCTCCGAACCTCGCAATGCTTCGGCATGTGCTCGAGGCGGTCGGAGGGTCATCCTCCACACTTCGGCACGTCGTTCTGATCGGCGGTGGAAAGTCGTATGGCGAGCACCTCGGCTTCTACAAGACTCCCGCCAAGGAGACCGACCCCCGCCACCTCGGACCTATCTTCTACAACGACCAGGAGGACCTGCTCTTCGCCGACGCCCAGCAGCACGGGTACACCTGGACCGTCCTCCGACCGGATGCAGTGCTGGGTGTGAGCATCGGATCACCGATGAACATGCTGACCGGTGTCGGCGTCTACGCGACCCTGTGCCGAGACCAAGGTCTGCCACTCCGCTTCCCCGGCACCCCGAAGGCTTGGACGGCGCTGCACCAGGCGACGGACAGCGCCGTCGTGGGCGCTTCGGTGCACTGGGCGCTCGAGGCCGAGACGGCACGTGGAGAGATCTTCAACGTCACCAACGGTGACAACTTCCGCTGGGAGCATCTGTGGTCGGACATCGCCGGCTTCTTCGGCATGGACGTCGCACCGATGCAGCCGATGACGCTGGCCGAGCAGATGGCGGACAAATCCGCACTGTGGGACGACGTAGTCGCCCGGCACCGGCTACGTCCCCTTCCGCTGTCCGCGGTGGCCGCCTGGCCGTTCGTCGACGGATGGTTCGCGATGGAGTCCGACATGGTGCAGAGCACGATCAAGATCCGCCGGGCCGGCTTCACCGCGTGCATCGACACCCACGAGAGCTTCGTTGCCAACCTCGAGCAGCTCCGGTCGCTTCGCCTGATTCCGTAATCCCTTTACACTTTTCGACAGGACTACAACATGACCACCACTTTCAGTGACACCGATCTTCGAACCGACGCCCAGGCGTGGCTCGACGGATTCTCCCGGTTCCTCGCCTCCGAACTTGCACCCACCGCTGTGTTCGCCCCGCAGGCCTACTGGCGCGACGTACTCGCGTTCACCGGGGATCTGCGCACGTTCAGCGACGAGATTCCCGCGGAGTTGCTCCGCCGCCAGGAGCTCACGAAGGCGACGAACATCCGCATCGCCGAAGAGCGGACGCCTCCCCGTCTCGTGGAGCGGGYGGGTATCCCCTGCCTGGAGGTCATCTTCGAGTTCGACACCCTCGCCGGGTCCGCCGTCGGGGTCGCGCGGCTGGTCGACGTGCCGGAACACGGTCTGCTCGTGCGCTCCCTGTTCACAACCCTCGACCAGCTCGCCGACCACCCCGAACGCACCGGCGAGCACCGGCCCGTCGGGCAGGCGGACTCGTCCAAGTTCGGTGGCCCCAACTGGCTGGACCGCCGTGTCGCCGCGCA
Source organism: Rhodococcus sp. P4_B6 (assembly GCF_056402215.1). Lineage (NCBI taxonomy): Bacteria > Bacillati > Actinomycetota > Actinomycetes > Mycobacteriales > Nocardiaceae > Rhodococcus > Rhodococcus sp. P4_B6. The sequence goes on from NZ_JBFUHV010000103.1 coordinate 6,733, forward strand.
AGCCTTCGAGAACCGCGACCCCGACGTACTGATCGTCGGCGGTGGCCAGTCGGGACTGACCCTCGCAGCCCGGCTCGGCCAGCTCGACATCGACGCGCTCGTCGTGGACACACATGCGCGTCCCGGCGACAACTGGCGCACCCGATACCACGCCCTCACCTTGCACAACGCGGTGTGGCTCAACGACCTTCCGTACATGCCTTTCCCCGCAACCTGGCCGCAGTTCGTTCCCAAGGACAAGCTCGCCGGATGGTTCGAGGCGTACGTCGAGGCCATGGAAATCAACTTCTGGGGTACCACCGCCTTCATCGGCGGAGACTACGACGAACAGTCGCAGTCCTGGGTTGCGCGGGTTCGTCGCGGCGACGGCACCGTTCGCACCCTGCGCCCCAAGCACGTCGTGATCGCGACCGGTGTCAGCGGCATCCCGTACGTTCCGGAGCTACCCGGACTTGCTCAGTTCACCGGTCGCACACTGCACTCGAGCGAATACGACGACGCGAACGACTTCGCCGGTCAGCGAGTCGTCATCATCGGAACTGGGAACAGCGCCCACGATGTCGCCCAGGACCTGCATGCTCACGGTATCGACGTGACGATGGTGCAGCGCAGCTCGACCACCATCGTGAGCGTCGACCCCTCGGCCGCGGCGGCAGATGCGTCGTACCTGACCGCACCGACCCTCGAGGACTGCGACCTCCTGTCGATGGCGACGGTCTATCCCGACCTCTACACCGGCAGCCAGATGATCACGGCAACGATGAAGGAACTCGACAAGGACCTCATCGCCGCCCTCAATCGCATCGGTTTCCGAACCGACTACGGCGAAGAGGACACCGGCCAGCAGATGAAGTTCATGCGCCGTGGCGGCGGCTACTACCTCAACGTCGGCTGTTCGGATCTGCTGATCTCCGGGCAGGTCGGGCTGGTCCAGTACGCCGACACGGCCGGGTTCGTCGCCGCCGGTTTGAGTTTGACCAATGGTGACGTCGTCGAGGCCGACGCCGTCATCCTGGCGACCGGATACCAGACCCAGCAGGAGGGTGTACGCGCCCTGCTCGGCGACGAGATCGCCGACGCGGTCGGCCCCATCTGGGGATACGACGACGAGGGCGAGGTCCGCAACACGTGGAGGCGGACGGCACAACCCGGACTGTGGTTCTCCTCCGGCAACTTCCAGCTCTGCCGGATCTACTCCAAGGTCCTGGCCATGCAGATCCGCACCGAACTCGACAACGGCTGAATCCGACCGGCCGGGCACGTCATCGGTGCGCCGACGACGGGGAGGGTCCGATGCGCCTGCTCGGGCTCAGCGGACTCTCCCCGACAGCACCGGTGCCTTCGAGATGTCCGGTTCGCGGATATCCCCTCGGCCGCACGGTTCGTGGCCCTACCCTGGACACGCCGTAATGCACTCCCCCTGGACGCCTGCGCGCAGTGCGCAGGGCCAGCGCGCCGAGAGGTCGTCACGATGCTCCTCAGATCGAGTGTGGTCGTCTTGTCCTGTGCCGTCGCGGCGGTGCTGTCCGCTTCCCCCGCCCAGGCCACGCCGTCTTCGGGGGTGACCGCACAGATTCTGTTCGAGACGACGGTTCCGGCGGTCGCCGGAAGTTCGGCGGGCACGGATCTGACGCTGCGGCGCATCGAGATCGCCCCCGGCGGCACGACGGGGTGGCATTACCACGACGGCCCGGTGTACGCCTTCGTCGAATCGGGTGTGCTGACGCGCACGCTGCAGGACTGCACGACCGCGGTGACGACCGCCGGTCAGGCGATCACCGAGGACCACGGCAGCGATCACGTCCACGAGGGTTCCAATCTGGGTACGGAACCGCTGGTCCTGCTCGCGTTCTACACCGAACCGGAGGGCAAGCCCCTGTCCGAGGATGCGCCGGCACCGGCCTGCTGACCGGACCGGCCGGGTCATCGTCGCGTGAGAGCGCCGATCCAGGCGATGGCTCCCGCGACGTCGTCCACCGTTGCCGTCGCCGGCGGCAACGGCGGACGGCGAATCATCAGTACCGGGACGCCCAGCGCGCGTGCGGCGTCCAGTTTCGCGTCGGTCTGACCGCCGCCGCTGTTCTTGGTGACGAGGACGTCGATGCGGTGCTCCCGCATCAGTGCGGTCTCGTCGGCGACAGCGAACGGCCCGCGGGCCAGGAGCAGCGTCGAGTGCGGCGGCATCGCCACGTCGGGCGGATCGATCGCGCGGATCAGGAACCACAGTGCCTGCAGGTCCGCGAACGCGTCGACGCCCTGCCTGCCGATGGTGAGGAAGACTCTCGTTCCCAGATCGGGCAGCAGTTCGGCGGCGTCGGCAAGGTCCGAGGCGCCGTGCCAATGTTCACCCGGACGCGGCGACCACTCGGGGCGACGGAGAACCATCAGCGGGATGCCGCGACGGTGCGCGGCGTCGGCGGCGTTGCTCGTGATCTGCGCCGCGAACGGGTGCGTCGCATCGACGATCGCGTCGACGGGATGCGCGTGCAACCACTCCGCGAGGCCGTCGGCTCCCCCGAACCCGCCGATCCGCACGTCACCGACGGGCAGGCGCGGGTCACGGACCCGGCCGGCGAGGGACGACACGGCCTCGACACCCGGAACGTCCGCGAGTGCCGCGGCCAGCGCGCGGGCCTCCCCGGTGCCGCCGAGGATCAGGATCCGCGTCACGCTCAGTGGGTGGTGCGCTCGCGGGTGGCGGAATACAGGTAGCTGTCCGKAAACCCTTCGGCAGCAAGTACTCTACCGACGATCACCACCGCGGTCTTCGTGACGCCCGCCGCCTTCACCTGTTCGGCGATGGTGGCCAGGGTGCCGCGCAGAACGATCTCGTCGGGACGCGACGCGAACGCGACGACAGCGGCCGGACAGTCGCGGCCGTAGTTCTCGGTGAGTTCTTCGGCGATCTGATCGATCCGGTGCGCACCCAGGTGCACCACCATCGTGGCGCCGCTACGGCCGAGGGAACGCAGGTCCTCACCCTCCGGCATCGCGGTCGACAGGGTGGACACGCGGGTCAGCACAATCGACTGCGAGACACCGGGAACGGTCAGTTCCCGACCCAGCGACGCCGCCGCCGCGGTGAACGCGGGCACCCCAGGCACCACCTGGTATGCGACCCCGGCGGATTCGAGCCGGCGGACCTGTTCGGCGACGGCACTGAAGATCGACGGGTCACCCGAATGCAGTCGCGCGACGTCCTGACCGGCCGCGTCGGCGTCGATCAGCAGGGCGACGATCTCGTCGAGACTCAGACGCGCCGTGTCGATCACCCGCGCCCCCTCGGGGCATTCCGCCAGGAGTTCCTGCGGGACGAGGCTGCCCGCGTACAGACAGACGGGGCTGGCGGCGATGATCCGCTGCGCGCGAACCGTGATCAGGTCGGCCGCACCGGGACCGGCTCCGATGAAGTACACCGTCATGCCACAACACCTTTCGACTGCTTCGTCACCGACCACTGCGCCACCGGCAGTTGCGGCCGCCACGCGGTGAACCCACCGAGCGGCTCCCCTCGGTACACCTGAAATTTGCGGAGCTGCCCACCGCAGTGTGAGAACCACTGCAGCAGGAGCGCTTCCGATTCCGCCGTCACCGCATTGGCCACCATCCGGCCGCCGACCCGGAGCCGGGACCAGCACTCGTCCAGCAGACCGTCCTGGGTGACGCCACCGCCGATGAAGATCGCGTCCGGCGCGGACAGTTCGGCGGGCACGTCGTCGAATGCCGCGGGTGCGTCGCCGAACACGGCGAGGGACGGCACTCCGAGCGCTTCGGCGTTCGACGCGATCTGGTCGACGCGTGCCGCACTGCGCTCGAAAGTCACTGCCCGGCAGAGGGGGTGAGTACGCATCCATTCGATCGCGACGGTGCCCGATCCGCCTCCTACGTCCCACAGCGACTCCCCCGCCGCGGGTGCGAGGGCGCACAGTGTCAGGGCGCGGATCTCGTGTTTGGTCATCTGCCCGTCACCGGTGAACGCGGCGTCGGGCAGTCCCGGCAGCCGGGTCAGCCGGACGGCGCCTACCTCGGCGCGGCAGTCGATCGCGATCACGTTCAGCCGGGGTCCCGGCACGGATGACCACGCCGACGCCGTTCCGTCGAGTCTCGACTCGCCGGGTCCGCCCAGTTCGCCGAGCACGGTGAGCCGGGACGGTCCGAACCCCCGTCCCGTCAGGAGTTCGGCGACGGCCGCGGGGGTGTGCTCGTCGCGGCTCAGCACCAGCAGTCGCGTCCGATCGCCGAGTGCCGGCAGGAGCGTGTCCACGGGCCGGTTCACGAGACTGACCACCGGTGTCTCGTGCGCCGCCCAGCCCAGCCGGGCGCAGGCCAGGGTGGCGGAGGACGGGTGCGGGATCACCCGCACGCGGTCCGCGCCGAGGAGTCCGACGAGGGTGACGCCGATGCCGTGGAACATCGGGTCTCCGCTGGCCAGCACACAAATCCGCCGGCTGTGGTGCTGCTCGAACAGGCCGGGCAGCGCCGGGACCAGCGGCGACGGCCAGGTCACCCGCAGCGCAGGCGACTCGGGAATCAGGGCGAGTTGGCGCCCCGAACCCATCACGACGTCGGCGGCCTCGATCTCGCGCCGTGCAGACGGCGACAGACCGTCCCACCCGTCGGCACCGATACCGACGACGACGATCGGGTCGGTCATCGCGGCATCCGGCGCCAGATCGCCTGCGGCAGCAGTCGCATGACGAAGAACACCGGTCGCAACCGTCCCGGCACCCACACTCGGCTCGCGCCGCGGCGCAGGCCCCGCACGGTCGCGTCCGCGACCTGCGCCGGCGTGCTCGACATCGGCGCGGGCGACATTCCCTCGGTCATCCGGCCGATCACGAAGCCGGGCCGCACGAGCAGCAGGGACACACCGCTGCCGTGGAGGGCGTCGCCCAGACCGGAGGCGAACCCGTCCAGTCCGGCCTTCGCCGACCCGTAGACGTAGTTGGCGCGGCGCACCCGCACACCCGCGACGGACGAGAACACCACGATCCGTCCCGACCGCTGCTCCCGGAGCAGGGTGGCGAGATGGGTGAGCACAGAGACCTGCGCCACGTAGTCGGTGTGGACCACGGCGACGGCGTGCCGTGCGTCCCGCTCGGCGCGCGCCTGGTCGCCCAGAATGCCGAACGCCAGCACCGCCACCGACAGCGGGCCGTGGGCGTCGACGACGGATCTCAGCAGCTTCTCGTGGCTGTCGAGGTCGTCGGCGTCGAATTCCACGCAGTCCACCGCGGACGCTCCCGCATCGAGCAGCGCCTGCCGCTCGGCGGCGAGTTCGGTGCTGCGGCGGGCGGCGAGGACGATCGTGCGGCCGGGCGCGAGCCGGGAGGCGATCTCGAGGCCGATCTCGCTGCGACCACCGAGYAGGAGTACCACCCCGTCGTCGGGCTTTCCGCTGTTCTTCTTCGATCCCAGGCTCACCCGTCCAGTGTCCTGGATTACCGTCGGGGGATGGACCGCACCCCCTACACCCCGATCCGCCTGCCCGACGCGGCGCTCGCCTTCCTCGGCGAATACCACCTCGGTACRCTCACCACGCTCCGCAAGAACGGCACCCCGCACGTCGTCGCCGTCGGCTTCACCTGGGATCAGGAGCACGGGCTGGCACGGGTCATCACCAACGGCTCCTCGCAGAAGGCCCTCAACGCCGAACGCGGAGGGTACGGCGCGGTCAGCCAGGTGGACGGACCGCGCTGGATGACGCTCGAAGGTCCCGCCCGGGTCCTCACCGACCCCGAATCCGTCGCCGACGCCGTGGCCCGCTACGCCGCGAGGTACCGCCAGCCCCGGGTGAACCCGACACGGGTGGTCGTGGAGATCGCCGTCAGCCGCGTACTCGGCTCGGCTGCGCTGCGTCACGACTGAACCGCAGCTTCCACGGGACCCGCGCCGACTCGAGCTGCACCGCGAGACTCATCTTGGACACGCCGTCGGTGCGTTCCTCGAACCGGATCGGGACCTCGGCGATCGTCATGCCGCGTTGCACCACCCGGTAGTTCATCTCCACCTGGAACGCGTACCCGTTGCTCTGCACACCCTCGACGTCGATGGCCCGCAGCGTGTCCGCGTGCCACGCCTTGAACCCGGCGGTGGCGTCCTTGACCCGCAACCGCAGGATCGCGTTGACGTAGAAGTTCGCCCACGCCGACAGCGCCTTGCGGTGCCAGGGCCAGTCGCTGGCGACCGCGCCGCCCGCCACGTAGYGGGAGCCGAGCACGACGGCCGCATCCGTCGTCGTCAGCGTCTCCACCATCCGCGGGATGGCCTCGGTGGGGTGCGACAGGTCGGCGTCCATCTGGATCACGATGTCCGCGCCCTCGGACAGCGCCCGCGTCATGCCGGCAACGTAGGCCCGCCCGAGGCCGTCCTTCACGGTCCGGTGCAGCACACCGACCGGGATCGGACCGCTCTGCGCGAGCGTGTCGGCGACCTCACCGGTGCCGTCCGGCGAGTTGTCGTCGACGACCAGCACGTGCAGGTTCGGGATGGCCAACGCCGCGAGAAGCTCGACGATCTTGGGCAGGTTGTCGCGTTCGTTGTAGGTCGGGACGACGACGGTTACCTTCGGGGCGACGCTTTCCATGACACCTTCGGTTGATCTGTGATCCCGACTCTCCGCGGACGTGCAGCGGCGAGTGCGGTCGTGAACAAATGGGAGATGTTACTACCCGCGCCGCACCGCCCCGCACACTCCCGGTTCCCGCGGCGTACTCAGCCCGGGAGAACCGTCAACCCGTGCGGCCGGGTGTTAACCGGCTCACAGCCGTCGGCGGTCACGATGACGATGTCCTCGATGCGGGCACCCCACTCCCCGCGGAAGTAGATTCCCGGTTCCACACTGAAGGCCATCCCCTCGGTCAGTTCGATCGCGTTACCCGAGACGATGTACGGCTCCTCGTGCACCGACAGACCGATTCCGTGCCCGGTCCGGTGCACGAACACCTCGGCGAGCCCCTGCGCGGCCAGCAGGTCCCTGGCGGCCGCGTCGACCGCCTCGGCGGTGACGCCGGGCCGCACCAGGGCGACCGCCGCCGCCTGCGCCTGCTCGAGCACCGCGAACTTCTCGGCCACACCCGGATCGGGTTCACCCATGCTGTAGGTGCGGGTGGAGTCGGAGTTGTAACCGGGTTCGACGGGTCCGCCGATGTCGATGACCACGACGTCACCCGACTCGACGACCCGCTCGGACACCTCGTGGTGCGGGTCGGCGCCGTGCGGTCCCGAGCCGACGATGACGAACGCCGCCTCGGTGTGCCCCTCGTCGAGGATCGCCGCCGTGATGTCCGCCGCCACCGCGGCCTCGGTGCGGCCGACCTTCAGGAACTCTCCCATCCGGGCGTGGACCCGGTCGATGGCCTGACCGGCCCGGCGCAACGCGTCGATCTCCGCGTCGTCCTTGACCATCCGCAGCTCCCGCAGCACCTCGGTGGCCAGGACCGGCAGCGCCCCGAGCGCCTCGGACAGCGGAATCAGGTGCAGCGCCGGCATCGCATCCGTGACGGCGGTCCGCGCAGGAGACGGCAGCAGACCCGACACCAGCGCGTACGGGTCGACCCCGTCCACCCAGTCGCGGACCGTCAGACCCAGTTCGGACGTGGCGGATTCGGTCAGCGCGGCCAGTTCGAGCCGCGGCACGACCACGGACGCGGTGTCGCCGGTCGCCGGAATCACCAGGCAGGTGAGCCGTTCGAACGACTCCGCGCGCGAACCCAGCAGATACCGCAGATCGGGTCCGGGCGTGATGAGGAGGCCGTCGAGTCCGGCATCGCGGGCCAGGGCGCCTGCGCGCGCGATCCGGTCGGCATAGATGGTCGTCGGGAAGCGTGAAGTCGATGCGCCGAGGGAACTCATGGCTTCAGGCTAAACCGGTTTGGCAGGATGAGGGTCATGACAGGGCCTCTGCTTCTCCTCGACGGTGCCAGCCTGTGGTTTCGCGCGTACTACGCGCTACCCGACTCGATCACCTCACCTGACGGTCGATCCGTCAACGCAGTGCGCGGATTCACCGACATGGTGGCCGCACTGATCACCAAGCACCAGCCGTCCCGGCTCGCGGTGTGCCTCGACCTGGACTGGCGGCCCGCGTTCCGCGTCGAAGCGGTGCCCACCTACAAGGCGCACCGGGTGGCCGAGGACACCGGCGGGGCGGAGGAAGAGGTCCCCGACACCCTGTCGCCACAGGTCCCGATGATCCTGGATGTCCTGGCCGCCACCGGAATCGCGACCGCGGGCGCGGAAGGCCTCGAAGCCGACGACGTTCTCGGCACCCTCGCCGCCACCGAGACCAGCGACCCGGTCGTCGTCGTCACCGGCGACCGCGACCTCCTGCAGGTCGTCACGGACGACCCGGTGCCCGTGCGGGTGCTGTACGTGGTGCGCGGACTCGCCAAGGCAGAGTTGCTCGGGCCCGAAGAAGTGGCGGCCAAGTACGGGGTGCCCACCGATCGGGCCGGCGAGGCCTACGCCGAACTCGCGCTGCTGCGCGGCGACTCGTCCGACGGACTGCCGGGCGTGAAGGGCATCGGCGAGAAAACCGCGTCCAGCCTGATCATGCAATACGGATCGCTCGCCGCACTGCGGGCCGCGGCCGTCGATCCCGAATCGGACATGGCGAAGGGTGCGCGCGCGAAGTTCGCCGCCGCGGCCGACTATCTCGACGCGGCGCTGCCGGTGGTGCGGGTCGTGCGCGACGCGGACGTCGAACTGTCCCGCGAAGACACGCTGCCCGCCGAACCGGTCGACGCGGACCGGCTCGGCAGGCTGGCGGACGAACTCGGAATCGAGAACTCCGTGGGACGCCTCACGACGGCGATGAAAAAGGTGGCCGCCGCACGGGTTCCGTGACGGCCGGGTGGGCCGCCGCCTAGCTGGGGCGGCTCACCTCATACGTGCCCTTGTCGTCGGTGAAGGTGAGAGTGACCTGCTTCTTCTCACCGTCGACGGTGAGGCTGCACGTGAAACTGTTGCCCTTCTTCACTTCCTGACCCGAGGGGCAGGTGACACCGGACACGTTCTCGGCGCCGTACGAATCGGTGACGATGCGCTCGACACCGTCCTCCGCCGCCTTCTGATCGAGAGTGTCCGTGCCGAACACCGTGAACGCCAGCACCAGAGCGATACCCACGATCACCAGCAGTGCCACCACACCGCCGATGATCAACGGCAGCTTCGATTTCCCCGAGGACGGAGGCTGACCCCACTGCTGCTGGCCGGGGGCCGGCCCCCACTGCTGCGGCTGACCCGGTTGCTGACCCCACTGCGGCTGCCCGGGCTGCTGAGGCTGCTGGCCCCACTGCCCCGGACCCGGCTGTCCGAGCTGACCGGGCTGCGGCTGCTGACCCCACTGCGGCTGTCCGGGCTGCTGACCCCACTGCGGCTGCCCGGGCTGCTGAGGCTGACCCGGTTGCTGACCCCACGGCTGGGCGGGCGGCTGCTGACCGTACTGCGGCGCGCCGTACTGGCCGCCGGTCTGGTCAGGATTACCCTGGCCCGGTTGCTGTCCCTGGGCCCATTGCCCGTTCGGGTCGTTCGGTCCGTAAGGGCCGCTCATCGTCGCCTCCCGCTCACGTGTCAAGTTTTGTACCTACCGTAACGCCCCACCATCGGATTCGGGCCCTCGGACGGCGTGCGAATCCAACCACACGGCGTCAGGTCACGCAGCATCCACGGCGACGACGCCGCGACGGATCGCCGCGACCGCACGACTCGCCGCCTTGCCGACCTCCGGATCGGGCGACGTCGAACGGACCTGCTCGAGGAGGTCGATCACCTGTCGGCACCACCGCACGAAGTCGCCGGCGGACAGCGCGCGCCCCTGGTCTCCCGCCGCGATCAGCGCCTCGACGAGCGAATTGTCGCTGGCCCAGTGGTAGATCGCGGCGGCGAAGCCGAAGTCCGGTTCACGGGTGGGCGGCAGCTTGTGCCGAATCTCGTCCGCCCGCAGTTCCCGCCACACCCGCACGGTCTCGTCGAGGGCGTGCCGCAGCGCTCCCGGACCGCCGCTCTCGACCGTGTCCCCCTCGCGGCGCGATTCGAAGATCACGGCGGACGCGACGGCGGCGAGTTCCGCGGGCCCGAGCCCCTTCCACACACCCTGCCTGAGGCACTCGGCCACCAAGAGGTCGCTCTCGCAATAGATCCGGCTCAACCGGGTGCCGTGCTCGGTGGCATCGGGGTGCTCACCCGCCGAGACGTAGTCGCGCTCGGCGAGCAGCGACAGGATCCGATCGAACGTGCGCGCCAACGAGTTCGTCGTGGCGGCGACCTTCTGCCGCATCGTCTCCGTCTCGCGGGCCAGCCGGTTGTAGCGCTCACCGATCCGGCTCAGCTGCTCGCGGTCGGGCCAGCTGTGGCACGGATGCTGCCGGATCGCGCGCCGCAGCCGCGCGATCTCGGCGTCGTCTCCGGCCGCACCCGACTTCTTCCGCTTCCGCCGGCCCGGGGCGACGATTCCGGTGCTGCGCAACGCCGATGCCAGATCGCGTCGCACCCGGGCCGTGTGGTGATCGAAGCGTCGCGGCAACCGCATCGATCCCAAAGACCGTGCCGGCTCGGGGAAGTCGCCCGCCGACACCCGGCCCGCCCACTTCGCCTCGGTGAGGATCAACGGCTTCGGGTCCGTCGGATCCCGGTCCGGTTCCAGCACCACCGCCAGACCGGAGTGCCGTCCCACGGGGATCGCGATCACGTCGCCGCGCCGCAGGGCGACGAGCGACGCGACGGCGGCGTCCCGGCGTTCGGTCCGGCCTGCGCGTTCGAGCGATCGTTCCCGGCTGCTCAGTTCCTCCCGCAGCCGCGCGTACTCGAAGTACTCGCCGTCCTCGCCGCCGAGCCGTTCGCTGAGCGTGGTGAGCGCGGCCTCGTTGCGTTCGATGCCGCGCGTCAGGCCGACCACCGACCGGTCGGCCTGGAACTGGGCGAACGACCGCTCGAGCAGGGCCCGCGATTCCGCCGCACCCATGCGGTCGACCAGGTTGATAGTCATGTTGTAGCCGGGACGGAACGAACTGCGCAGCGGGAACGTGCGGGTGGACGCCAGCCCGGCGACGTCCACCGGTTCCACCCCGGGCTGCCACAGGACCACCGCGTGACCCTCGACGTCGATGCCGCGACGTCCCGCCCGGCCCGTGAGCTGGGTGTACTCCCCCGGGGTGAGTTCGGCGTGGGCCTCGCCGTTGTACTTGACGAGGCGTTCGAGGACGACGGTGCGGGCGGGCATGTTGATGCCGAGCGCCAGCGTCTCGGTGGCGAACACGGCCCGGACCAGTCCCTTGACGAACAACTCCTCTACCGTCTGCCGGAACGCGGGCAACATCCCCGCGTGGTGCGCGGCGAGGCCACGTTCGAGCGCCTTGCGCCATTCCCAGTACCCGAGGACCTCCAGATCGGCCTTCGGCAGTTCGCCGGTGTGGGCGTCGACGATGGTCCGGATCTCGGCGACCTGCTCCGGCGTCGTCAGATCGAGTCGGGATCGCAGGCACTGGGCCAGCGCGGCGTCGCACCCGGCCCGGCTGAAGATGAACGTGATCGCCGGGAGGAGCCCCTCGTCGTCGAGGCGGGAGATCACTTCCGGCCGAGGCAGCGGCCGGAAATCGCTGGAGTACCCGCGGCCGCCGCCGCGTCGTCCCCTGCCCCGCGACTCCCACGAGTCGGCCCGTTCGAGGGCCTGCCGCTGCTTGACGTGACGCACCAGATCCTGGTCGACCACCAGATCCTTGCGGACGTCCCCGCTGCGCGCCCTCGTGTCGAACAGGTCGAACAGCCGCTTTCCGACCATGATGTGCTGCCACAGCGGGATCGGGCGGTTCTCGTCGACCACCACGGTGGTGTCGCCGCGCACCGTCTCCATCCACGCACCGAACTCCTCGGCGTTGCTGACGGTCGCCGACAGACTGACGAGCCGGACGTCCTCGGACAGGTGCAGGATCACCTCTTCCCACACCGCCCCACGGAACCGGTCGGCCAGGAAGTGCACCTCGTCCATGACGACGTGCGACAACCCGCGCAGCGCGGCGGAATCGGCGTACAGCATGTTCCGCAACACCTCGGTGGTCATCACGACCACCGGGGCGTCCGAGTTGATGCTCGAATCTCCGGTCAGCAGCCCGACGGTGTCCTTGCCGTAGCGTCGCACCAGTTCCGCGTACTTCTGATTGCTCAGCGCCTTGATCGGTGTGGTGTAGAAGCACTTGCGACCGGCCGCGAGCGCCAGGTGCACGGCGAATTCGCCGACCACCGTCTTTCCCGCGCCGGTCGGGGCGCAGACGAGGACGCCGTGGCCGCCCTCGAGCGCGCGGCAGGCGTTGATCTGGAAGGGGTCGAGCACGAAACCGAGCTGCGCCGAGAACACATCGAGTTCGGTGCCGCCGGTCCTGTCACCTGTTGTCACTGCCACCCCGTCAGATTGTCACAGGGTGTCGGAGAAGTCCTGACCCGGTGTGTTGCTGCCGGTCGTGCTCGCGTCGTCGTTCTTGTTCGCAGCACCGGACTTCCCGGACTTGCGGGAACGACGGAACCGGCCCGCGGGCTCGGGGACCGCGGTGGCGGCCACGTCGAACGACTCGTTCAGGTCCGACGGCGCCGCGATCGTCGACGCCTCGTCGTCGTCGAGGGCACCCCACTCCTGCTCCGTGCGACGAGCCTTGCGGCGGTCGTTGACGCGGGCGATCTGCACGGCGATCTCGAACAGCAGCGTCAACGCGAACGCGAGCGCGAGCATCGAGAACGGGTCCTGACCGGGTGTGGCGATCGCGGCGAACACGAAGAGGGCGAAGATCAGGCCGCGGCGCCACGCCTTGAGCTTCGCGTAGGACAGGATGCCGACGAAGTTCAGGGCGACGATGAGCAGCGGGATCTCGAAGCTGACGCCGAAGATGATCAGCAGGTTGATGATGAACCCGAAGTACTCCGCGCCGCCGAGTGCGGTGATCTGGACGTTGTCGCCGATCGTCAGCAGGAAATGCAGGGCCTTCGCGACGACCACGTACGCCAGAACGGCGCCGGCCATGAACAGCGCCGCGCCGGACACCACGAAGCCGATCGCGTAGCGGCGTTCCTTCGCGTACAAGCCGGGGGTGATGAACGCCCACAGCTGGTACAGCCAGATGGGGCAGGCGAGGACGACGCCCGCCGTGAACGCGACTTTGAAGCGGAGCATGAACTGCTCGAACGGTCCGGTCGCGAGGAGTCGGCACGACCCGTCGTGGCTCAGGTCGGCGCGACTCGACTCCGGCAGCGAACAGTACGGCCCACGCAGGAGTTCGCCGAGACTCTCGATGCCGAAGATCTCGTGGGAGTACCAGAAGAAGCCCACCGCGGTGGTGACCACGATGGCCAGCACCGACAGGAGCAGTCGCGTGCGCAGCTCGTAGAGGTGATCGACCAACGACATCGTGCCGTCGGGGTTGGTCCTCCGCTTGCTGTGGCGCGGATCGAACGGAATTCGCACTGTTGTTCGCCCTAGTCTTGGTCAGCAGTCAACCGGGGTGAAGAGTCACCCCGGTTGTCAGGCGGCTCGGGCTACGCCGACTTGGGCTCGGTGTGCTGCGACTGCGGCTGCACCGGCGCCGGAGGAGTGACCGGTGCGGTGGTGGTGTCCGCCACGGGCAGCTCGGCGGGCGCGCTCTGCGCGGGGGGCGCACTCTGCGCGGTGGGCGCCGGCGTGCTGTTGTCGTTCTGCATCTCCTTGACCTCGCTCTTGAAGATGCGGAGCGAACGGCCGAGTCCACGAGCCGCGTCGGGCAGCTTCTTGGAACCGAACAGGATGACGACGACCAGCGCGACGATGGCCCAGTGCCAGGGGCTCATGGCTCCCATGATGAAACCTCCAAAAGATCAGGTGACCCTGATGCTACCGGACATACACGGCACCGGTTCGGTCGAAACCGGCTAGTTGCGCTGCCGTTTCCCTGCCGGTTTCCTGGGTCCCCGCTGTGAGCGCAGATCGGCGAGCAAAGCGTCCCCGGACCACTGCCGGTTCCCGCCCGCCTCGGCCTCGCGGATCAGTGCGACCAGCCTCGCGTTCACCGGCGCGGCCGTCCCCGACGCCTCCGCCATGCGCACGATCTCCCCACTGATCCAGTCCACTTCGGTGCGCCTGCCCGCCTCGAGGTCGTCCCACATCGACGACCGCGCGTGCGGGTCGATGGCCAGCATCCGACTACCCGCCACCCGGAACACTCCGTCCGGGACGGTCAGCAACCGGGGAATCCACTGCGGCGGCAGCGGTGTGAGCTTGGCGACAGCGATACCGCGGGCGGCCAGCAGTGCGAGGGCTTCCCGCTGCGCCAAGGCGAGAGCCCGGCGGAACGGCCGCCGCGACAACTCCTCGCGGAGCGGCAGACCGGACAGGGCGTTGACCGGGTTGTTCAGGTTGAGCAGCAGCTTCGCCCACTGCACCGAACGGAAGTCCTCATGGGCGTGCAGCGGCAGTCCGGCGTCGTCGAACACCGGCGCGAATGCGCGCACCGCCGGATGCTGCTCGATCTCGAGGTCGCCCTCGGAACCCTGGTGAAAGTGCCCGTCGGCGCGGTGCACCACGTTGAACGGCACCATCGCCGCGAGAACGACCTGCTCCGGGAGTGCGGCGCGCAGGGTGTCCGCGTTGCCCAGCCCGTTCTGGGCGCTGACCACGACGGTGCCGGGGCCGATCGCCGACGCGAGTGTGGCACCCGCCTCCGGTGTCCCCGCCGACTTCACCGACACGACGACGAGATCGGCGGTGGCCGCCGACGCGGCCCCGGTGTCGAAGGCGATGTCGGGGGCACCGACGCGGATGTCCGATCCGTGCAGGTCCGTCAGCCGCAACCCGTGGTCACGGATCTCGGTCCCGACCCGCTCCCGGCCGATCAGGGTCACCTCGGCGCCGGCTGCGGCGAGCCGGCCCCCGAGATAGCACCCGATGCTGCCCGCCCCGAACACACTGATCCGCAGCGGACGCGCGGCGCCGGTCATGCCTCGACAGCCTCGTACGCGGACAGCGCCTCCACGGCCCGGCGGCGCACCTCGTCGACCAGAGCGGGTGGTTCGAGCACGGTGATTCCGGAACCGAACCCGAGCACGAGCCGGGCCATCCACTCCAGCGCCCCGTAACTCATGGTCGCCTCGACCGAACCGTCGGCGGCGACCGTGGCGACATCCATCGGGTAGTAGTCGAGCACCCACACACAGTCGGCGCGGATGTGCAACCGTGCCTGGGGAAGGGATGCGTCGCCGCTGAACAACTCCAGGTTGGAGTCTCGCACGAGCGCCTGCGCCGGCGGGGTGGACGGCTCGTCCAGTTCGGTGGCGGCGTCGATCCGGTCGAGGCGGAACAGCCGGACCCCCTCGGCCTGCCGGCACCACGCCTGCAGATAGCTGTGATTGTCGACCAGCACGATCCGCACCGGGTCCACAGTGCGCTCGGTGACCCGGTCCCGGGACGCCGAGTAGTACGTCAAGTGGAGGGCCCGCCGGCGATGGAGTGCGGATCGCACCGCGGCGGCGATGGGATCTTCCGGCACGTCCTCCACCGCGTCCCGCTCGGACGCCGGCGTCACCGCCGCACGGGCCGCCGCGGTGCCCGCGGCGTTCTCGATCTTCGCGATCGCACTGTGCGCGGCGGACGGGTCGACCATGCCCGGCAACTCCACCAGCGAACGCAGGGCAATCAGCAGGGCGGTCGCCTCGGTGGACGTCAACCGCAGCGGACGGTCGATGCCCGCCGAGAACGTCACCTCGATGCTCTCCTCGGAGAACGACAGGTCGATGAGGTCACCGGGACCGTAGCCGGGCAGCCCGCACACCCACAACTGGTTGAGGTCGGACATCAGCTGTGTGGTGGTGAGGCCCAGTTCGGCGGCGGCCTCGGCGGCGCTCATCCCGGGGTTCGCGATGAAATACGGCACCAGGTTGAGGAGCCGGGACAGTCGCGACGACAGCCTGTTGCTCACGACGTCCCCCCTTCCCCTGCGGCGTCCTTCAGCTTGGTCAGCACATCGTGTCGTAGTTCCGGCGGATCGAGGACCAGGGCGTCCGCCCCGTGACCCGCGACCAGCCGCGCGATCCAGTCCCGGGAGTGGACGGGGATCCGGAGCACGGTGCCGCTGCGCTCGTTCACCCGCTTCTCCTCCGCGGTGGTCGCCAGTCGGCGCAGTTCCTGGGCTCGGCCCTCGGCCACCCACACGGTGGCGGTGCCGGTGACCTCACCCGAACCGGTGACCCGGTCGACGATGTCCCTGAGGTCGACGCCCGCGGGTTTGTGGACGACCCCCGACGGTCCGAACTCCGTCACGTCGTCGCCGATCCGCGACAGCCGGAACGTCCGGACGGCTCCCCGGTCGACGTCGTGACCGACGAGGTACCACCGGCCGTGGGCGGTGACGACACCCCACGGTTCCACGGTGCGTTCGGTGTACGGCTCGTTGAGAGCCCCGCGGTGCGGGAAGTGCACGGCGCGGCCGGCGTCGACCGCCGCCAGCAGCTTGCCGAGCGCCGGTTCGGAGCCGCGGGTGCGGGCGGGCACCGCCGTGATCGGGGTGGCCGCCGAATCCGGATCGACCTGCACACCCGCCGCACGCAGCTTGAGCAGCGCCCCCTGCGCCGCGGACGTCAACTCCGGCGACTCCCACAGCTGAACGGCCACCGCGACGGCCGCCGACTCCTCCTGGCTGAGGTCGATGTCGGGGAGCTCGTACGCATTGCGGTTGATCCGGTAGCCCTCGACCGTCGAGAACCGCGACGCCTGCCCGGTCTCGAGCGGAACACCGAGATCCCGCAACTCGTTCTTGTCGCGTTCGAACATGCGGCTGAACGCCTCGTCGCTGGCGGAGTCGGCGTACCCGGCAACGCTCTCGCGAATCTTCTCGGCGGTGAGGAACTGTCTGGTGGACAGCAAACAGATCACCAGGTTCATCAAGCGCTCGATCTTGGAAGTCGGCACGCCCGGAAGCCTAGTGGGTGAGCCCGTTACGGACTCCCCGAGCGCCGCTACATCGAGGCAATCAGCCGCTCCACCCGCTCGTCGACCGACCGGAACGGGTCCTTGCACAGCACGGTCCGCTGGGCCTGGTCGTTGAGCTTGAGATGCACCCAGTCGACCGTGAAGTCGCGTCCGGCCTCCTGCGCGGCGGTGATGAATTCGCCGCGCAGCTTCGCCCGGGTGGTCTGCGGCGGAGTGTCCACCGCGGCCTCGATGGTCTCGTCCTCGGTGATCCGCTTCACCAGACCCTTGCGCTGCAGCACGTCGAACACGCCGCGACCGCGTTTGATGTCGTGGTACGCCAGATCGAGTTGCGCGATCTTCGGGTCGGCCAGTTCGAAGCCGTGCCGGTCCTGGTAGCGCTGGAACAGCTTGCGCTTGATCACCCAGTCGATCTCCGTGTCGACCTTTGCGAAATCCTGCGTCTCGACGGCGTCCAGCATGCGGCCCCACAGGTCGACCACCTGCGTGACCTGCGGATCGGGGTCGCGGTTCTGCAGGTGTTCGACGGCGCGGGCGTGGTACTCCCGCTGGATGTCGAGGGCGCTGGCCTGCCTGCCGCCTGCGAGCCGCACCGGGCGGCGCCCGGTGACGTCGTGGCTGACCTCGCGGATGGCGCGGATCGGGTTGTCGAGCGCGAAGTCGCGGAACGACACCCCGGCCTCGATCATCTCGAGCACGAGCGCCGCCGTGCCCACCTTCAGCATCGTGGTGGACTCGGACATGTTGGAATCGCCGACGATCACGTGCAGGCGGCGGTACTTCTCCGCGTCGGCGTGCGGCTCGTCGCGGGTGTTGATGATGGGCCGCGACCGCGTGGTCGCCGAGGACACGCCCTCCCAGATGTGCTCGGCGCGCTGCGACAGGCAGAACGTGGCCGCCTTCGGCGTCTGCAGTACCTTGCCGGCGCCGCAGATCAGCTGCCGCGTCACCAGGAACGGGAGCAGCACGTCCGAGATCCGGGAGAATTCGCCGGCCCGCGCCACGAGGAAGTTCTCGTGACAGCCGTACGAATTACCCGCCGAGTCCGTGTTGTTCTTGAACAGGTAGATGTCGCCGCCGATGCCTTCCTCGGCGAGCCGCTGCTCGGCGTCGATCAGCAACTCCTCGAGGACGCGCTCACCCGCCCGGTCGTGGTTGACCAACTGGATGAGGTTGTCGCACTCGGCTGTCGCGTATTCGGGGTGCGAGCCGACGTCCAGATACAGGCGGGCACCGTTCCTGAGGAACACGTTGGAACTCCGGCCCCACGACACCACCCGCCGGAACAGGTAGCGCGCAACCTCGTCCGGGCTCAGTCGCCTGTGACCATGGAAGGTGCAGGTCACACCGAACTCTGTCTCAATTCCCATGATTCGTCGCTGCACACCTCGAGAGTACAACGCCGATCACCCGGCGGAGCGGGAAAACCGTCCGGCGACACTCCGCGCCTACGCTGAGACGGTGAACCGACACCTGCACCGCATCCACCGGGCCGACGAAATCGTGTTCGGCCGCAGCGCAGATCTGCGCCCCTCCGAGGTCGACCGGGCGATGCGCTTCCTCAGTCACGCGGCCGACAAGGGGGTCTTGTGGTGGTGCGTGGCGGCGCTGCTGGGACTGGTCGGCGGACGCGCCCGGCGCGGTGCCGTGCGGGGCCTGCTGTCCCTCGCGATGGCGAGCGGTCTCGCCAACGGCATCCTCAAACCGGTGTTCCCGCGGCGGCGCCCTCCCGCCCGCGCGTGGACGAACGCGCTGCGCGGGGTGCCGATCCCCCGGTCCTCGTCCTTCCCGTCGGGACATTCGGCATCGGCGGCGGCGTTCACCACGGGTGTCGCCCTGGAATCGCCCGCGGCCGGTGCCGCACTCGCCCCCCTCGCGGCCGCGGTCGCGTACTCCCGGGTGCACAACGGCGTGCACTGGCCGTCGGACGTCGTCACCGGGCTGATACTGGGCGGGGCCGTCGCTTCGGGAACCCGCCGCTGGTGGGCGGTGCGCACCGAGGACCCGGCGGAACTGGGCCGCGCGGTCGACGCGCCGGCGCTGCCGGGCGGTGAGGGCCTGCTCGTGCTGGTGAACCAGGAGTCCGGGCCGGACACTGTGGATCCCAGTGAGGAGATCGCCACCGCACTCCCGAACGCGCACGTGCGCGCCCTCGACACCGACCACGATTTCGCCGAGCAACTCGACGCCTGGGTGGCCGAGACGAATCCGCGTGCACTCGGGGTGTGCGGTGGGGACGGGACCGTGGTCGCCGTCGCGTCCGCGGCGGCGCGTCATTCGCTGCCGCTGGCGGTGTTCCCCGGCGGCACACTCAATCACTTCGCGCGCGACGCCGGCGTCGCCGACATCTCGGACACCGCGAAGGCCGTCGAGACCGGACGTGCGGTTCTCGTCGACCAGGCCGTCGTCCACACCGATGTCGAGGAACCCGCCCCGTTCCTCAACACCGCCAGTCTCGGCGGCTACCCCGACGCGGTGCGGCTGCGGGAGAAGTGGCAGCCCCGGTACGGGAAGTGGCCCGCGGCGTGTGCGGCGATGATCCGGATTCTCTCCGCGGCAACACCGCTCGCCGTCACCATCGACGGCAGGCCCGTGAAGGTGTGGATGTTGTTCGTGGGGAACGGTCGGTATTCCCCCGGCGATCAGGTTCCGATGTCGCGTCCCGCCATCACCGGCGGACTGCTCGACGTCCGCTACGTGCGGGCCGACCGGCGAGCGTCCCGGCCGCGGCTACTGTTCGCCGCCGCCACCGGGACGCTCGGAAGCAGCCGGGTGTACGTGCGATCCCTCGTGCCCCGGCTCACCGTCCGCGTGGACGGCTCGCCGGTTGCGCTGGCCACCGACGGTGAAGTGGTCGCCGACGCCCTGCGCTTCGACTTCCGGTCGGCGCCCGAAGCGATCGCGGTGTACCGGCCTCAGTCCTGAGTGTCGGCCGGCTTCGTCTCGGTGTCCGGCTTCGACTCCGGAGCGGGCTCCGAGGCGGCCGCAGGCTCTGCGGGGATCAGCTGTTCGAGCGCGGGTCCGGCGATCCGCCGGAACGCGCGGCGCGGCCGGGACTGATCGAGCACGGCCACCTCGAGGCTGGCCACGTCGACGTTCCGCTTCTCGCCCTCCCCGGCACCGCCCTGACGTAGGGCGTTGACCGCGATACCGACCGCCGCCTCGAGGTCGAGGTCGGCACGGTACGACTCGCGCATGGCGGTCGCGATCGGCTCGGTCGTGCCACCCATCACGACGAAATGCTGTTCGTCGACGATGGATCCGTCGTAGGTGATGCGGTACAGCTGGGGAGCCTTCGGGCTGCCCACGCGCCCGACCTCCGCGACGCAGATCTCCACCTCGTACGGCTTGGGTTGCTCGGTGAAGATCGTGCCCAGGGTCTGCGCGTACGCGTTGGCCAGCGATCGGCCCGTCACGTCACGGCGGTCGTACGAGTAACCGCGCATGTCGGCGTGGACGATCCCTGCGCGCCGCAGATTCTCGAACTCGTTGTACTTGCCGACGGCCGCGAAGCCGAGCCGGTCGTACAGTTCGCTGACCTTGTGCAGCGCGGTGGAGGGATTCTCGGCGACGAACAGCACGCCGTCGCGGAACGTGAGCACCACGACGCTGCGTCCGCGGGCAATTCCCTTGCGCGCCAATTCCGAGCGGTCCCGCATGATCTGCTCGGCGGAGGCGTAATACGGCATGGTCATCGCGCAGACCCCCCTTGTTCGGTGCGCTCGGCGACGATGCGCCGAGCCAACTCGGACGTCGTCTCCTCGGACACGTGTACGGCACCGGCCTGGGTGATCGTGACCGCGGTCGGGTAGATGCCGCGGGTCAAGTCGGGCCCACCGGTGGCCGAGTCGTCGTCGGCCGCGTCGTACAGCGATTCGATGGCCGCCCGCAGGGCGGTCTCCTCGTCGCTGTCCGGCGAGTAGATCTTCTTCAGTGCCGACTTCGCGAACAGCGAACCCGAACCGACCGCGTGGTATCCGGCGCGTTCCTCGTACCGGCCGCCGACGACGTCGTACGAGACGATGCGGCCCGCATGGGCCTCGTCGTCCGCGTCGAGGTCGTAGCCGACGAGCAGCGGGACGACCGCGAGACCCTGCATCGCCGCCCCGAGGTTGCCCCGCACCATCGACGCCAGGCGGTTGGCCTTGCCGTCGAAGGTCAGCTGAACGCCCTCGATCTTCTCGTAGTGCTCAAGTTCGACGGCGAACAGGCGGACCAGTTCGATGGCGATGCCCGCGGTGCCGGCGATACCGGCCGCCGAGTATTCGTCGGTGACGTACACCTTCTCGACGTCCCGGCTGGCGATCAGGTTGCCCTGGGTCGCGCGCCGGTCGCCTGCCAGCAGGACGCCACCCTTGTAGGTGAGCGCCACGATCGTGGTTCCGTGCGGTGCGAGATCACCGCTCTCCATCCCGTCACCACCCCGTGTCGAGTGCGAACGATGGCCGATCCGATTCTCCGGCAGCAATTCTGGTGCGTGACCACGCAGATACTCGGTGAACGAGCTCAGATTCGAACCGAAACTGAGTCTCGTGTCACCGTCGCCTGTCCGCAATGCCGGTCGATCCGCCGTCACTGGCCGCCCTTCTGGACATAGGCCCGGACGAAGTCCTCGGCGTTCTCCTCGAGCACGTCGTCGATCTCGTCGAGCAGGTCGTCGGTGTCCTCGGCCAGCTTTTCGCGACGTTCCTGACCGGCCGCACCGTCACCGCCCGGGGTGTCGTCCTCGTCGCCGCCGCCAGTTCGTTTGGTCTGCTCTTGCGCCATCGCCGCCGACCTCCTTGTGTGAAGGGAGCTCTTCTTCCGAGCGTCCTGTGCTGCCAAGCAGTCTGACTACATCATCCGCTCGGACCTTCACCCTACCGAGCGTCGCCGCCCCACGTGTGCCGACGCGACGGCGAGTTCCGGGCAGATCCGTGCGGGAACGGCCGAGATGTCAGTTCGTGAGCTCGTCGACGAGCTCTTTCGCGGTCTCCACCGACTCCAGCAACTCCCCCACGTGCGCCTTGCTGCCCCGCAGCGGCTCGAGGGTGGGAATGCGGACCAGGGAGTCGCCACCGAGATCGAAGATCACCGAATCCCAGCTCGCAGCCGCGATGTCGGCGCCGAACTTGCGCAGGCATTCACCGCGGAAGTAGGCGCGGGTGTCGGTCGGCGGGGTGTCGACGGCGTCGAGCACCGCCTGCTCCGACACCAGGCGCTCCATCGACCCGCGGGCGACGAGCCGGTTGTACAGACCCTTGTCGAGGCGGACGTCCGAGTACTGCAGGTCGACCAGATGCAGTCGCGGCGCGGACCAGTTGAGGCCCTCCCGGTTCCGGAAACCCTCGAGCAGACGCAGCTTGGCCGGCCAGTCCAGCAGGTGGGCGCATTCCATCGGGTCCCGCTCGAGGAGGTCGAGCACCATCGCCCACTTCTCCAGCAGATCGGCCACGCGGGGGTCGTCGTTGCCCTCGGCGGACATGAACTTGTCGACCCGGTCCAGATAGATCCGCTGCAACGCAAGCCCGGTCAGTTCCCGGCCGTCGGCCAGCGCGACCGTGGCGCGCAGCGTCGGGTCGTGGCTGATGTGGTGCACGGCGGTGACCGGTCGGGCCAGCTGCAGGTCGGTGAGGTCGACACCGGCCTCGATGAGGTCGRGGACCAGCGCCGTCGTCCCGACCTTCAGGTACGTGGACATCTCGGCGAGGTTCGCGTCGCCGATGATGACGTGCAGACGCCGGTACTTGTCCGCGTCGGCGTGCGGTTCGTCGCGGGTGTTGATGATGCCGCGCTTGAGCGTGGTCTCGAGCCCGACCTCCACCTCGATGTAGTCGGCCCGCTGGGACAGCTGGAAGCCGGCCTCGTCACCGGACTGGCCGATGCCCACCCGGCCCGACCCGCAGATCACCTGACGGGACGCGAAGAACGGCGTCAGCCCGTTGATCACCGCAGAGAACGGCGTGGCCCGGGACATCAGGTAGTTCTCGTGGGTGCCGTACGACGCGCCCTTGCCGTCCACGTTGTTCTTGTACAGCTGCAGTCGCGGGGCACCGGGGACGCTCGACGCGTGCCGGGCGGCCGCCTCCATCACGCGTTCGCCGGCCTTGTCCCAGATGACGGCGTCCAGGGGGTCGGTGACCTCCGGGGCCGAGTACTCGGGGTGCGCGTGGTCGACGTAGAGCCGGGCGCCGTTGGTGAGGATCATGTTGGCCGCGCCGACCTCGTCGGCGTCGATGACGGGCGCCGGGCCGCTGAGCCGGCCCAGGTCGAATCCGCGGGCGTCCCGCAGCGGGGATTCCACCTCGTAATCCCATCGGGTGCGCTTGGCGCGCGGCACTCCCGCGGCTGCCGCATAAGCCAGCACCGCCTGGGTGGACGTCAAGATCGGATTGGCCGAAGGCTCGCTGGGTGAGGAGATTCCGTACTCGACTTCGACACCGATGATCCGCTGCATGCTGCCGAGCCTATGCGATCACCCACGCCACCCGGCGGCACACTCCTGCCGCGCGAGCCGTCGGTGTCCGGCGACTAGCCCGGCGAGCACTCCAGGTACTGGTCCGCCGCGATCACCTCGAGCACGGTCCGGACCCCGGGCGGCGCCCAGGAGTGGGTGCCGTCGGTGCCGATTCGAGGGTCCGTCAGGTGCACCGTCCGGCGGCGCGTCACGATGGTGCATCCGCCCGCCGCCACCACGTTTCGCACCCAGTCGCTGTGCGCTCCGTACGTGAGGGCGAACCGGTAGCGGCCGTCCACGACGAACACGTTGACGGGCGTGCGATACGTCCTACCGGATGTGCGGCCGCGGTGCTCGACCACGGCGAACCCGGGCAGGATTGTCGCGACGCGACGGCTCACCCGGTTGGTGAGGACCCGGTTGAATCGGGCGATCGAACGCGGCAACGCCATGAACTCTCACCCCTTCGGCACCGGAACGAGCAACCGACCTCGACAGTACCGACGTTCGCCGGGGTGCTGGCAGGATCGACTCATGGATTCCGCACCGAACACCCCACCCGGCACGGACGAAGTGGTGGCGGTGTTCGACAGTTCCGGGCGACCGGTGGGATCGGCCGCGCGTTCCCGTGTCTACGCCGAGGGACTGTGGCACGCGAGCGCCGGGGTCCTCGTCCGATCCGGTGACGAGCAGCGCCTCTACGTGCACCGGCGGTCGGACACGAAGACGGTGTTCGCCGGACACCACGACTGCCTGGCCGGCGGGGTGGTCGATCCCGGGGAGACGCCGGAAGAGGCGGCGGGCCGGGAACTGGCGGAGGAACTAGGCATCACCGGGGTGAGCCTCACCCCCATCGCGAGGGTGGCGTGGGACGGCGAGTGGCAGGGCCTGCGGCTGCGCTGCCACCTGTACGCCTACGAGACGCACTGGGACGGGCCCGTCGTCCACCAGGCCAGYGAGATCGCGTCGGGCTGGTGGTGGACACCCCACGAACTGGTGACGCACCTGCGCGACCCGCGGTGGCCGTTCGTGCCRGACACGAGGGCACTCCTCGAGGACTACCTCGTCGCACGGGACCGCTGATACACGGCCGACCCGCG